>JAYRJH010000070.1:0-10369 GCA_041906415.1 Sphingomonas sp.
ATAGGCGCCGAGCATCCCGATCTCGATATAATCCCCGGCCTGCACGTCCGCCGGCAGCAGGAACGGTCCGGCCATATGGTCGAGGTCGTCGCAGGTCGGCCCGTAGAAGGAGAAGGGGTGATCGCGCACGGTCGATTCCGGCTCGCGCAGCAGGGTGACGGGAAAGCGCCAGCCGATATGCGCCGCATCGAACAACGCGCCATAAGCGCCGTCGTTGATGTAAAGCTCGTTCCCGCGCCGCTTTTCCACGCGCACCACGATCGAGCTGTATTCGGCGCAGAGCGCGCGGCCCGGCTCCGCCCACAGCTCCGCCGAATAGCTGATCGGCAGGCTTTCGAACGCGCGGTGGATCGTCTCGAAGAAGCGCTCCAGCGGCGGCGGCTCCATGCCGGGGTAGGAGGAGGGGAAGCCCCCGCCCACGTCGATCACGTCCACCGTCACCGCCGCGTCCACGATCGCATGGCGCACGCGCTCCATCGCATCGGCATAGGCTTCGGGCGTCATCGCCTGGCTGCCGACATGGAAGCAGATGCCGAGCGCATCGGCCTTCTGCCGCGTGGCGAGCAGCAGCTCCTTCGCCTCATGCGCCGCGACTCCGAACTTGGACGCGAGGCTGAGCTTCGAATGTTCGGACGACACGCGGACGCGGACGCACAGGGTAAGGTCGCTCGCGTTGCGGGTGGCGCGGACGATCTTGTCCAGCTCCTCCATGCTGTCCAGGCTGAACACGCGGACGCCATGGATGAAATAGGCCTCGGCGATCGCCTCCTCCGCCTTCACCGGGTGCATGAAGCACAGGATGGCGCCGGGGGCGGAACGCGCGACGAGGCGCACCTCCGCGATCGAGGCGACATCGAAATGGGTGATGCCGTTCTCGAACAGGGTCGCGATCAGATCCGGGCTGGGATTCGCCTTCACCGCATACATGGAGCGGCCCGGAAACTTCTCAGCGAAGAATCGGGCGGCCCGCGCGGCCGCGTGCGGACGGATCAGCGTGACCGGCTGGACCGGCTTCCGCTTCGCAATGTCAATGGCTCCGCCGATTACGGTGGCGGGAACGATCGAGGGGGCGGCTAGCCCCAGCGCGCTATGATGCTGGTGCAACTCAAGGGACCTCCAATTGCCTTGCGGCGTCGAGCGAAAAAAGCTGCCTTGCGGTTGGAAGTCCCATGGGGCAGCGGACGGGCGAGTTAGGGTCGATGGACCCGAATGTAAAGTGGTTTTGGAGGCAGTGAGACGGATTATGACGATCGTGCGACAACCGACACGCGCCGGGGTGCGGGACGCAGCGGCCAAGATCGCCGCCATCCTGCCCCAAACACCTGTTTTCGTTAATGAAATCCAAGGTATTCCGATCGCGTTCAAGGCGGAGTGCCTGCAGCCGGTCGGCGCGTTCAAGATCCGCGGCGCATGGCATCGCCTGACGGCTCTCGACGACGACTCGCGACGGCGCGGCGTGGTGGCTTTCTCGTCTGGGAATCATGCGCAGGGGATCGCCTGGGCGGCGCGGCGGCTGGGCATCCCGGCGACCATCGTGATGCCCGCCGACGCGCCGCGCTCAAAGCGGGAATCGACGCTGGCCCTGGGCGCGGAGGTGGTGGATTACGATCGCGCCACCGAAAGCCGCGAGGCGATCGCCGGCCGCCTAGCCGAAGCGCGCGGGGCGACGCTGGTGCCGAGCTTCGACGATCCCTGGGTGATCGAGGGGCAAGGGAGCGCCGGCGTGGAGGCGATGGCGCAGATGCAGGCGATGGGGCTGGGAGCGCCCTCCCATGCGATCGTGCCGTGCGGCGGCGGCGGGCTTGCGGCGGGGATCGCGCTGGCGCTGCCCGACGCGCGCATCACCATCGCGGAGCCGGAGGGGTGGGACGACATGACGCGCAGCCTCGAGGCGAGCTGGATCGAGCCGGTCGGTCCCAATCCGCCGCCGACGGCGTGCGATGCGTTGCAGACCCTGCGTGTCTCGCCGCTTACCTTCGAGTCGCTGGCGCGGCGCGATGCGAAGGGTGTGGCGGTGAGCGAGTCCGAAGTGGCGACCGCACAGCGGTGGGCGGCGGAGCGGCTGCGGCTGGTGGTGGAGCCGGGCGGCGCGGTGGCGCTGGCGGCGCTGCTCGCGAGAAAGGTCGCGGCGGAACCGGGGATGCTGGTGATCCTTTCGGGGGGCAATGTCGATATGGCCGCCTATGCCCGTGTGCTGGCCGGTGGAGCACAGGCATGAGAAAAGGGCGGCGAACCTGATGGTCCGCCGCCCGTTTTCCCGTTCGTAGAACGTGAAAAACCTGAAATCAGGTGGCCTTCATGTTATTCGAGACGTTGTTGAAGGTGGTCGACAGCTTGTTGCCGAGGCCGGACATGGCCGTGATCGCGGCGACCGCGATAAGGGCGGCGATCAGACCATATTCGATCGCAGTCGCGCCCTTTGAATTCTTGATTAATTCACGCATTTTTTGCATGTTCGATCTCCAGAGGTTGTCCAAAGCTTCAGTCACCCGGCTGGATCGAATGATATTCTATCCAGCAACCGAATCGATAGGACTTCGAGGTTGAGGAATACTTAAGGGCGAAGAGATTTTTCTGCCGTTCGCCTCGGCTCACTTGGCGTTCGTCACCTTGTCGCTCACGTTGTTCCACATGCCGGTGGTTACGGAGGCCACCTGCGTCAGGCTGGCGACCATGGCGATCACGATCAGTGCGACGATCAGGCCATATTCGATCGCAGTCGCTCCACGCTCGTCCCGCGACAGGCGCGTGTATAGGCCGCGTTTGCCCTGCGCCCCGGATGATCTATCCCCCGACATGAAGCGAACATGGCAGGGCAGGCTTAACGAAGTGTCGACGTCCGAAATTTTTTCCGTCGTGGCGGCGGCGCTGACCGACCCGTCCGGCCGCGTGCTGATGCAGCGCCGCCCGGAGGGGAAGGCGCTGGCCGGATTGTGGGAGTTTCCCGGCGGCAAGGTGGAGCGCGGCGAGTCGCCCGAAGGCGCCTTGTGCCGCGAGCTGGCGGAGGAGCTGGGCATAAAGGTCGCGCCGGAGGATCTGTCGCCGGCGGCTTTCGCCAGCCAGCCGCTGGCGGACCGGCATCTGGTCCTGCTGCTCTATCGTTGCTTGCGCTGGTCCGGGGAGCCGCGGGCGCTGGAGGCTGCGGAATTGCGCTGGGATGTCCCCGACGGCCTCGCCGCTTTGCCCATGCCCCCGGCGGACGTGCCGCTGGTGGAGGCGCTGCGTCAGCGCTGATCGAGCGGGAAGTGGAGCGTCGCGATCGTCTGCCCCTCGCGCCGGGCGATCGCGATATCGCCGCCGAGCTGCGATGCGAGCGCGGCGACCAGCCGCTGCCCCATATGGAGATCGCCCGCGGGCGGCGGGGTGAAGCCGACGCCGTCGTCGCTGACGCTGAGCTGCATCGCCTCCGCGCGGAACGGATGCGGGCGCAGGCATAGATGCACGGTGCCGGGGCGGTCGTCCGGATAGGAATGTTTCGCGATATTGGTCAGCAGCTCGTTGACGATCAGCCCGACGATCACCGCCTGGGATAGGGGGACGGCGCAGGCGTCCATCTCCGACCTGAGCGCGATCGGGCGCATGTTGAAATGCGTCAGCCGCATGTCCTCGCACAGGTCTTGCAGGAAGGCGCGCAGGTCCACCCGCTCGCTCGCGCCCACGTCGACACGCAGGCGCCGATAGACCCGGCTCAGCCCGATGATGCGCGCTGTCAGCTCGTCCAGCGCGGCGATGGTTTCCCAATCGGTCGAGCGGCGGGCAGCGAGCGAAGCGCTGGAGGTGAGCATCGCCAGATCGTTGGCCAGCCGGTGCGACATCTCGCGCAGCAGGGCGTTGGCGTGATCGCGCGCCGCGCTGGCGGCCCGCAATTCGGTGGCGAGCATCGCTTGTCGCTGCTTCGCGCGACCGGCGAAGATCGCCGCGAGCAGCCCCAGCGCAATCGTCGCGAACAGGCCCAGCGCATAATCGGGATCGGGGATCGCCAGCCCCTCGCCGGGCAATGCGAGCGCGAGCGCGATCGTACCGCAGGCCACGCCGGCCATGCCGGCCCAGCGCCCGCCCACGATGGCGATCGCCACGAAGGCCAGCGCCATGAAGATGCAGAGCAGCCATGGATGGTCCGGCTCGAAATGCAATGTGGCGACCGTGACCGCGATGACGGTCGCGACCGCGGCGGGAAGCTGGATGAGCGGGCGGTCCGGCAATGGGGTCATGACGGGGGAGACTGCGCCCACCAGCTTACGCCCGCCTTACTTCCGGCGAGGTGTAATGTGCGCGTAAGCGGGGATGAATAGAGCGCGGCAGGATCGATCAATCGCGGAAAACCGGGCGCGTGTCAGAAAATATTGCCACTTCCTCTCCCTTGCCGCCAGCGCGCCGGATCGAGCGCGCGGGGCAGATCCGCCTGGTGGTGTTGGCGGCCGTCGCGCTGGTGGCGCTGCTGCTGGCGATCGCGGGCGTGCGCGCGCTGTTGGCTCCGCATCCGGCTCCGCCCGCGAAGCTGCCCGCCGGCGCGTTCAGGCCGACGGCGGAGCAGATGGCGCAGCTCACCATCGCGCCGGTCCGCGCCGGCGTCGACGCCGCGCTGGTGCGCGCGAGCGGCGCGATCGCGGCGGACGGGGACCACAGCACGCCGGTGCTGCTGCCCTTCTCCGGCCAGGTGCAGGCCGTCTATGTCGAGCCGGGACAGCGCGTCGCGCAGGGGCAGCCGCTGCTTCGCATCGCCTCGCCGGAGATGGTGGACGCGCGCAACGCGCTCGCCGCCGCCGTGGCGCAGCAGGCGGCGACGGCCGAGACGCTGAAGGTGGCCGAGGCCAATGCCGCGCGGCAGAAGGCGATCTACGAAACGGCCGGCGGCGCGCTCAAGGATTTCTCGCAGGCGCAGGCCGATCTCGCGAGCGCGCAGGCGGCCGCGCGCAGCGCCGCATCCGCCGTGCGCGCGGCGCAGAGCCATCTCGCGATCTTCGGGCGCGGGGAGGGCGGCAACGCCGGCCAGCCCGCCACCGTCTATCGCGCGCCGGTGGCGGGCGTGATCGCCGACCGCAGCGTCGCGGCGGGCCAGTTCGTGGTCAGCGGTAACACCACGCCCCTGATGACCATCACCAATCCCGCGCGCGTCTGGCTGGTCGCACAGCTTGCGGAGAGCGACGCGGCGCTGGTGCATGTCGGCGACCGGGTGGAGGTGACGACGCCCGCGCTTCCCGGCCGCACCTTCGCCGCGCGGATCGACAATGTCGGCGCGGCGCTCGATCCGAACAGCCACCGCCTGCCGGTGCGCGCGACGATCGACAATGCGGACGGCGCGCTGAAGCCGCAGATGTTCGCATCCTTCTCAATCCGGCGGCAGCGCGGGGACGATGCGATCCTGGCGCCCGCATCCGCCGTGATCCATGAAGGCGACAATGCCCGCGTCTGGGTGGAGGGGAAGGACAGGCTGCTCTACGCCCGGCCCGTCACGACCGGCCCCAGCGACGGCGGCATGACGCGCATCCTCTCCGGCCTGAAGCCCGGCGACCGGATCGTCACCAAAGGCGCGCTGTTCGTGAACGAGGCGGGCCTCGACCAATGAACAGGCTGGTGGAGCTGGCGCTGCGCCAGCGGATGCTTGTCCTCACCCTGTTGATCGGGCTGGTCATGGCCGGGGTCGTGGGATTCGCGAACCTCAATATCGAGGCTTATCCCGATCCCGTCCCGCCGATGGTGGAGGTGCTGACGCAGAGCGACGGCACCTCCGCCGAGGAGATGGAGCGCAACGTCACCACGCCGATCGAGGTGGCGATCGCCGGCCTGCCGCACATAAAGGCGGTGCGATCGATCTCGCTGTTCGGCCTGTCCGACGTGAAGATCCAGTTCACCTATGACGTGACGTTCCGCGAGGCCGAGCAGATGGTGCTGGGCCGCCTTTCGCAAATCCCGCCGATGCCGAACGGCGCGCAGCCCACCATCTCGCCCACCAGCCCGATCGGCGAAATCTATCGCTATCGCATCGTCGGCCCGCCGGGCTATTCGGTGATGGACCTCAAGACCTTGCAGGACTGGGTGCTGCAACGCCGCTTCAAGCGCCTGCCCGGCGTGGTAGACGTGACGGGCTGGGGCGGGAAGCTGCGCACCTATGAGGTGCGGCTCGATCGCGACAGGCTCATCGCGCACAATGTCACCGTGCCGCAGGTGCTGGCCGCGATCGGCAAGAGCGACGGCAATGTCGGCGGCCAGACGGTGAATTTCGGCGAGCAGGCCGCGATCGTGCGCGGCGTGGGGCTGATCCAGGACGTGGACGGCATCCGCGACGTGATGGTCGGGATGGGCGGCAACACCCCGGTGCTGCTGCAAGACGTGGGCGAGGTGACGATCGGCAACATGCCGCGCCTCGGCATCGCGGGCGACGGGCAGGACGACGATATCGTCATGGGCATCGTGCTGATGCAGCGCGGCACGCAATCCATGCCCGCGATCCGCGCCGTGGAGCAGGAGGTGGAGACGGTCAACGCCGGCGGCGTGCTGCCGCCGGGCGTCCATCTCGAACGCATCTACGACCGATCGAACCTGATCGGCGTCACCACGCATACGGTGATGCACAACCTCGTCATGGGCGTGCTGCTGATCTTCGTGCTGCAATGGCTGTTCCTGGGGAACCTGCGCAGCGCATTGATCGTGGCAGTGACGATCCCGTTCGCCCTTTCGGTGGCGGTGCTGGTGCTGATCCTGCAGGGGGAATCCGCCAACCTGCTGTCGCTGGGCGCTCTCGATTTCGGGCTGATCGTCGATGCCGCCGTCATCATGGTGGAGGCGATCTTCCGCCGCATGGCGGAGCGTTCGCACGATATCGGCAGCGGGCGGATCCACGCCAGCACCGCCAACCGCTTCTCCGCGATCCTCCACGCCTCCAACGATGTGAGCCGGGGCATCTTCTTCGCCGCCGCGATCATCATCGCGAGCTTCCTGCCCCTGTTCACGCTGACGGGCGTGGAGGGCCATATCTTCGGCCCGATGGCCAAGACCTATGCCTATGCCATCGCCGGCGGGCTGGTCGCGGCCTTCACGGTCGCGCCGGTGCTCTCCGCGCTGATGCTGCCGGACAAGCTGGCGGAGGTGGACACATGGCTGGTCCGCCAGATCAAGCGCGTGGCGGAGCCGGCGGTGTCCTTCGCGCTCGCCAACCGCGTGCTGACGCTGGGGCTGACCGCGCTCGCGCTGGCGACCTCGGCCTATGCGGTGCGCTCGCTGGGCGTGGAGTTCCTGCCCCATCTTGAGGAGGGGAACCTCTATATCCGCGCCTCGCTGCCCGCGTCGATCTCGCTTGAGGCCGGGCAGCCGGTGGTGAACGGCATCCGCCGCATCATCGCCGAGCGGCCCGAGGTGGAGCGCGTCGTATCCACCCACGGCCGCCCCGACGACGGCACGGACGCGACCGGCTTCTTCAACGCGGAATTCTACGCGCCGCTGAAGCCCGCCGAGGACTGGCCGCGCGGCGCGAGCAAGGAGAAGCTCACCGCCGAGCTGCAACAGGAGTTGCAGGCGAAATATCCCGGCGTCGATTTCGAATTCTCGCAATATATTCAGGATAATGTCGACGAGGCTTCATCCGGCGTGAAGGGCGCGAACTCGATCAAGGTGTTCGGCAACGATCTGGAGACGCTGGAGAAGGTGGCGGGCCAGATCAAGGCGCAGATGGCGCAGGTGCGCGGCATTGCGGACCTCGGCGTGTCGGACTCGCTCGGCCAGCCCACGGTGCGCATCGATATCGATCGGCAGGCGGCGGCGCGCTACGGTCTCACGCCCGACGACGTCAACCAGACGATCGCGGCGGCGATCGGCGGGCAATCGAGCGCCGATCTCTATGAAAAGAGCACCGATCGGCATTTCCCGATCGTCGTGCGGCTGAACCCGGCGCAGCGCAATGATATCGAGGCGCTGAACCGCATCACCGTCGGCGCGCCCGCGCCCAACGGCAACGGACTGGTGCAGGTGCCGCTCTCCGAGGTGGCGAAGATCAGGCTCACCTCAGGCGCGTCGTTCATCTACCGCGAGCATCAGGAGCGCTACGTTCCGATCAAGTTCAGCGTGCGCGGCCGCGATCTGGGCAGCACGGTGGACGAGGTGAAGGCACGGATCGCGAAGCATGTCGTGCTGCCGCCGGGCTATCATCTCGAATGGGCGGGCGAACTGGGCAATCTCGCCAGCGCGGTCGCGCGGCTGGAAGTGGTGGTGCCGATCAGCCTGCTGCTGATCGTCGTGCTGCTGTTCGCCAATTTCGGATCGATCCGCGACACGATGCTGGCGTTCAGCGTGATCCCGATGGCGCTGATCGGCGGCGTGCTGGCGCTGGCGCTGACGGGGACGCCGTTCAGCATCTCCGCCGCGATCGGCTTCGTCGCGCTGTTCGGCATCGCGGTGATGGACGGCATCCTCGTGGTCGCCACCTTCAACGCGCAGGTGAACGAGGGGATGACCCACGATCAGGCGATCGTGGTGACAATCCGCCATTGCCTCCGCCCCGTGGTGATGACCTGCCTCGCCGCCGCGATCGGCCTGCTGCCCGCCGCCATCTCCACCGGGATCGGCAGCCAGGTGCAGAAGCCGCTGGCGCTGGTGGTGGTCGGCGGCATGACGCTGGCGCCGCTGCTGATCCTGACGGTGCTGCCGGTGCTCATCATGGGATTCTCGCGCCACGAAAGCCTGATCGCGCCGCGCGCGGCGGAAACGGAGGCGCAGGCATGAGGCGTATCCTTCCCGTTCCGCTCGCCGCTCTCGCGCTGGCGGGCTGCACCGCCGCTCCGGCGCATCCGGGCACGCAGGCCGCGCTTCCGCCCGCACCACAGTCCGCCACGATCGCCGGGCAGCGTCTGGAGGTCGGCGCGCCGCCGCTCGCCGACTGGTGGCGCGCGTTCGGCAGCAGGAAGCTGGATACGCTGGTGCGGACGGCGCTGGCGCACAATGAGGATCTCGCCACCGCCGAGGCGAACCTGCGGCAGGCGCGGGAGCAGGCGCGCGCCGTGAAGGGCGCGCAGGGGCCGCAGGTGGATGCGGGCTATCAGGCGGAGCGGACGCGCGTGTCGAAGGCGCTTTCCGCGCCTCTGTCCGACGACGGCACTTATCTCTACACCCTGCACACGGCGCAGGTGAGCGTGGCCTATCCGCTCGACCTGTTCGGCGCGGGGCGCAACGCGGTGCGCTCGGCGCGGGCGGGCGCGGAGGTGGCGGCGCACCGGCTGGAGGCGGCGCGGATCGCCACGGTCTCCAACCTGGTCGCGGCCGTGATCCAGCACGCCGCGCTGGAGGCGCAGGCGGACGCCACCCGGAAGGCGATCGAGGACAATCGCGCTTTGGTCACGATGCTCGAACGGCGGCGGGCGCTGGGCGAGGTGGGGCTGGCCGACGTCTCCGCGCAGCAGACCGCGCTCGCCAATGTCGAGGCAGCCCTGCCTGCGATCGAGCGGCAGCGGGACCATCAGGCGGGCCTGATCCTCACGCTTCTCGGGCGGCCCGCCGGATCGCCCTTGCCCGATCTGCCGTCGTTCGGGGAATTGCATCTGCCGGGCGACCTTCCGGTGCAGCTGCCCTCCGATATCGTCGCGCACCGGCCGGACGTGCAGGCGGCGGCGGCGCAGATGCGTGGCGCGGCGGCGGACGTGGGGAGCGCGATCGCGGCGCGGCTGCCGTCGATCACGCTCAGCGGCCAGGCCGGCGGGATGGCGACGCGTTTCGCGGACATGTTCGCCAGCGGCAACCCGTTCTTCACCCTGATCGGCGGGATCACCCAACCGCTGTTCCACTCGGGCGAGCTGCTGCACAGGAAACATGCGGCGGAGGCGGCGCTGGATGCCGCCAAGGCGCAATATCGCGCGGCGGCGCTGCAGGCCTTCCTCGACGTGGACGATGCGCTCTCCGGCCTGCGCACGGACGCGGCGGCGCTCGACGCGGCGGCGCGGGCGGACGACGCCGCGTCGCGCACCTTTGCGATGACGCGGCGGCAGGTGGAGCTTGGCGGGGCTGGAACGCTGGCGCTGCTCAACGCCTCATCGGCGGCGTCGCAGGCGTCCGCCCAGCGCATACAGGCCGCCGCCGCGCGGCTGACCGACACGGTGGCGCTGTTCCAGGCCTGCGGGACGCCGGTGGCCGGCCCTAGAGCCGCCGGGGAGACATTGCCTCCGGCGTCACCCCCCATTCGGTGAGTTCCTCCGGCCAGGGCGTTCCCGCGATCAGCGCCTCGGTGATCGCGCTCATCGCCGGGGAGGTCTGCAGGCCATATCCTCCCTGGCCGGCCAACCAGAAGAAGCCCTCCGCATCCGCCGCATAGCCCGCCACCGGCACGCGATCGTGCGCGAAGGTGCGCAGGCCGGCCCAGCTATGGCTGATCCGTCGGATCGGGACG
>JAYRJH010000071.1:0-10287 GCA_041906415.1 Sphingomonas sp.
GGAGTGCCGGCGGTCGGATTGGTGATGTAGCAGCTCGTGATCGCGGCGACCGGCTGGATCACGCCCACCGCGCCCTTCAGGTTCAGCTCATACCAGTCCACCGTCACGTTCAGGCCCGGCGCGAAGCGCGGGGTGAGGACGATGCCGACGGTCTTCGTCTTGCCGACTTCCGGCTGGATCGCGGCATTGCCGCCGTAATAATAATTGCCTTCGAGATAGGAGGGGTCGAACGAATTGGCCGATCCCGCCGCCGGCGCGCCGAAGCGCTTGCACTGCGCCGCATCGCCGGTGCCCAGCACGCAGGGGTCGCCCGCGTAGCGCGGGGTGAGCCGGGGCACGGTGACGAGGCTGTTGAACGGCAGCGAAGAGGTGGTCGCGGCGAACTCGCCGAAGTTCGGCGCGCGCAGCACGCGCTGATAGGTGCCGCGCAGGCGGATGTTGTCGTCCACCTGCCAGTTCGCCTCCACCTTCCAGGTGCCGTGGCTGCCGAACAGGTTGTAATCCGAATAGCGATAGGCGCCGCCCACATCGAGCTTCTTCACGAACGGCAGATCCTGCAGCACCGGCACGAACAATTCGCCGTAAAGCTCCTTCACGTCGAACATGCCGCCATAGGCCGCCTGCACGCCTTCGCGATAGGTGTTGCCGGTCAGCAGCGCGCTGTCCTGCGTGATCTGCGCCGTCTCGCGGCGATATTCCACGCCCAGCGCGAAGCCGATCGGCCCGGCGGGGAGAGAGAACAGGTCCGCCAGCGTGCCGCTGATGTTGCCGGAGGTGACGAACTGGTCGCGGTTGCGGTTGAAGCCGTTGATCGTCGTGCCGAGCGCGGCCGCCAGCTTCGGCTGGTTCGGGCCGAAGATGTTCACGCTATTGGCGTTGAGCGCGAACAGATTCTGCCCGCTGGCGTTGGTGACGAGGCCGTCGCCGGTGATCGGCGAGCTTTCGGTGGAACGGCCGTATTGGGCGTAGACGTTCCACTTGATGTTGTCCGTGATCGGCCCGCGCAGGCCGAGCTGGCCCTGGAAGGTGTTCCGCTCCGTATGATAGGTGATGAGGCCCAGCTCCGCGAGCGAGCGCACCACGTTCACCTGCGCCACGCCGTTCACGAAGGTGAGCTGGTTGCGGACCGCGTCGGTCAGATAGGGATTGGTCGCGCTGATCCCCACCGTCTGGTTGATCGACGGCGGGTTCGGCCCCGGCGTGCCGGATTCCTCGGTGCGCGCGTTGGTGTAGAGCACGCGGCCGTAAAGCTCGACGGCGGGCGTCACCTCATAATTGAACAGCGCCGCCGCGTTGATTCGCTTCAGCGGCTCGATCAGCGGATAGGAGCCGCTGATGTTCGACGTGGCCGAAGGCGTGGTGGTGAATTGCCCGCCGTCGGTGAAGCCGAACTTCCGCCCGCTCGCCACGTCGGTGAAGACGCCGCCGATGCTCGGCACGGTGGAATTGGGCGTGATCGCCCAGTCGCGCGAGCCGGAGCGCGTCATGTCGCGCTGCGTATAGTCCACCGCGACCACCACGTGCCCGCGATCGCCCAGCGGCGTGCCGAGCATCACGGACGCGCCGAACTGCGTGCCGCCATGTTCCGCCAGACGTGTCGAGGCATTGGCCTGCACGCCCTTGAAATCGTCGTTCAGGATGAAGTTGACCACGCCGGCCACCGCATCCGCGCCATAGACGGCGGCCGCGCCGCCGGTCAGCACGTCCACGCGCTTGATGAGCGAGGCGGGGAGCGCGTTCACGTCCACCGAGTTGCGGAAGCTGAACGGCACGGCGCGCGTGCCGTCGATCAGCACCAATGACCGGCTCTGGCCGAAGTTGCGCAGGTCGAGCACCTGCGCGCCGAAGGAATCGCTGCCCTGCGATGCCTGGCGCACGCCGCCGGCGAGCTGCGGCATCTTGGTGGAGAAATCCTCCACCGTCAGTGCGGCCTGGAGCTTGATCTCCTGCTGCGAGGTGGAGGCGACCGGGCTGGTCGCGGTGAGATCGGTGCGCGGGATGCGCGAGCCGGTGACGACGATGTCCTTCTGCTCGGTCGCCGCGCCATCGGCATCGGCGGCGGCCGCGGTTTGCGCGGCGGCCAGCGAAGGCACCTGCGCGAGGGCGACCGCAAGCACGGCCCAGGCGCTCGCCTGGCGGAAATACCCCAGCTTCATCAGATTATCTCCCCTAAGAACGGAAAATTGAGTCCAACCCTGAAAATACGTTTCTAATACCATTAGACCATGTTGGTCATATATTTGTAAAGTCCGTTATCCGCGAGCGCGCCGCCCCTCAAGGGCGAAAAATGCGGCCGCCGGAAATCGCGCGGGGCACGCCGGTAGTGCCGGGAAAGGTCAGCGGCAAGCCGCGATGCGCGCGCGCCGCGAGAAAGGCCATCGCCTCCGCCTCCACGAAATCGCCGCGCAGGCCGCAGGCGTCGGCGGAGCGCCACGGCCCGACGCGCTCGGCGAACATCCGCATCAATGTGGGATTGTGCCGCCCGCCGCCGCAGACGATCCATTCCTTCGGCCGCGCCGGCAGCGTTTCGGCGGCGAGCCGCAACGCCTCCACCGCAAAGGCGGTCAGCGTGGCGGCGGCATCCTCCAGCGACAGGCCGTCGACCAGTGCGAGCGGAAAATCATAACGGTCGAGCGATTTCGGGCCGGGCTGGCGGAAGAACGGCGCCTCCAGATAGGCCGCGACGATGCCGCGATCGACCTTGCCCGCCGCACCGAGTCGCCCGCCTTCGTCATAGCGCCCCGCGCCGCGCGACTGGAGCAGCAGGTCGATCATGCCGTTGCCGGGGCCGGTGTCGAACGCCGCCATCGCCTCGCCCTCCCCGAGCCAGGAGAGGTTCGCCACGCCGCCGATGTTGAGGAAGGCGACCGGGCGCTCCAGCCCGATCCGGTCGGCGAGCGCGCGGTGGTAGATCGGCACCAGCGGCGCGCCCTGCCCGCCCGCCGCCAGATCGGCCTGCCGCATGTCCGCGACCACCGGGATGCCGAGCGCCGTCGCCAGCGCCCGCGGGTCGCCGAGTTGCACGGTCAGCCGCCGTTCGGGTCGATGGAGCACCGTCTGGCCGTGGAAGCCGACGAGGTCCGCCGTGCCGCCGCCCAGCACCGCGCGCGCCGCGCGGACATGCGTGTCGAGCACCACCGCTTCGGCCTCCGCGAAGGAAGCCGGGCGCGGCCCCTCCCCGTCCCAGCGCAGCGCGTCCTCGGTCGCGGCGATCAGCGGCGCGCGCTCGGCGGCGGTGAAATCGATCAGCGTCGCCGCGCCGAAACCGTCGATCCGTTCGCCGTCCGTGTCCACGATCGCGGCATCGACTCCGTCGAGCGAGGTTCCGCTCATATAGCCAAGCACACGCATTCGCAGCCTTTCGCATTCCCGGGATTCGATCAGGTCGCGCCGACATGCAGCCGCATCGATCCTGATGCAACCATTATAATACCAATTGCATCATGTCCCGGTATTGGTATCCTCGCGCTCATGCAAACCCCGAAAAGCCAGATGCTCATCGAGGCGCTGCAGGCGCCTGACATTTGCGAAGCGCAGATCGCCGGCAACGCCGCCCTGATGCGGGAAGCGGGCAAGAGGCTGCGCGATCTCGCCCCGCCCTTCGCCGCCACGCTCGCGCGCGGCAGTTCCGATCAGGCGGCGGCGTTCGCCAAGCATCTGTTCGAGATTCACGCCGGCATACCGACGCTCAGCCACGCGCCGTCGGTCGGCTCGCTCTATCACGCCACCTCGCCGCGTTTCCGGGGCGTGCCGCTGATCGCCATCTCCCAGTCCGGCCGCAGCCCCGATCTGATCGCGGCGGCGGAGGATGCGCAGCGGCAGGGCGCGCTCGTGGTCGCCGTGGTGAACGATGCGCAATCGCCGCTCGCCGCGCTCGCCGACATCGCCATCCCGGTGCGCGCCGGCAAGGAAACCAGCGTCGCCGCCACCAAGAGCTTCATCGCCACGCTCGCCGCGCTCACCCATCTGGCGGGCGAGTGGAGCGGGGACGAGGCCCTGCTCGCCGCGCTCGCCGATATCGGCCCGCTCCTGCGGCAGGCCGCCGCGCAGGACTGGAGCGCGGCCCTGCCGCACCTCGCAAGGGCGAACGACCTGCTGGTGCTCGGTCGCGGCCCGACGCTGCCGATCGCGGGGGAAGCCGCGCTGAAGCTCAAGGAAACCTCCGGCCTCTACGCCGAGGCGTTCAGCGCGGCGGAGGTGGCGCATGGGCCGATGACCCTGGTGGAGGCGGGCGATCCCGTGCTCGCCTTCGGACCGGGCGACGTATCCGCGCATGGCCTTGGCGAGCGCCTCGCCGATTTCTCGGCGCGCGGCGCGACGGTGATCGCCACCGGCGCGGCGGAGGATATCGCGGCCGCCACCATAGCCCTGCCCTCGCCCCCCGCGCCTCATCCCGCGCTCGGGGCGATTGCGGCGATCCAGAGCTTTTACGGGCTTGCCAACGCGATCGCGATCGCGCGTGGTCGCAATCCGGACAATCCCCCTCATCTCGCGAAGGTGACGCGCACGTTATGACCCGCACAGCATTGACCGGCGCGGCGCTGGTCCTCCCCGATGAGGTGGTCGAGGGGCAGGCGCTGCTGATCGAGGGCGGCCGCATCGCGGGCCGGGCGCCCGTCTCCGCCCTTCCCTCCGGCTGGCGGGAGGTGGCGCTGGGCGGCGGATGGCTGCTGCCGGGCTTCATCGACACGCAGGTGAATGGCGGCGGGGATGTCCTCCTGAACGATTCCCCCAATGTGGAGGGCATCGCCGCCATCGCCCGCGCGCACCGGCGCTTCGGCACGACGGGGATGCTGCCGACGCTCATCAGCGATCATGCCTCCGTGGTGGACGCGGCGATCGCGGCGGCCGAACAGGCGCTCGCCGCGCGCGTGCCGGGGATGCTGGGCCTGCATATCGAGGGGCCGCACCTCAACCCCGCGAAGAAGGGCATCCACGACGACGCGCGCTTCACGATCATCGACGAGACGGTGCTGGCGCGCCTCTCGCGGCCGACGCGGGGCATCAGGCTGGTGACGCTCGCGCCCGAACTGGCCCCGCCGGGCGCGATCCGGCGGTTGCGGCAGGCGGGCGTGCTGGTCGCGGCCGGGCACAGCATGGCGGATTACGACCAGACCCGCGCCGCGCTGGCGGAGGGCCTGTCCGGCTTCACCCATCTGTTCAACGCGATGACGCAGCTCGGCAGCCGCGAGCCGGGGATGGTCGGCGCGGCGCTCAACGACCGCGCGAGCCATTTCGGGCTGATCGTGGATGGCCTCCACGTCCATCCCGCCTCGCTCAGGGCGGCGATCGCGGCTCGCGGCATCGCGGGCGCGATGCTGGTGACGGACGCCATGTCCCCGGTCGGGGGCCGGGCGGAAAGCTTCACCCTGATGGGCCGGACGATCCGGGTGGTCGACGGCACCTGCCGCGGGCCGGACGGGACGCTGGCGGGATCGGCGTTGACCATGGCGCAGGCGGTGCGCAACGCGATGGACATGCTGGGCTGCTCCATTATCGAAGCCTCCCGCATGGCGAGCGGCAATCCCGCCGCCTTCCTCGGCCTTTCCGGGGAGACGGGATCGATCGCGGACGGCCTCCGCGCCGATCTGGTCCATCTCGATGCGGAGCGGCGCGTCACCCGCACATGGATCGCGGGCGAGATGGAGGAGCAGGGCGAATGACGATCGAGCTGGGCGTGATCGAGGGCCGGTTCGGCACACCATGGACCTGGGCGGAGCGCGCTCATGTGATGCGGACGCTCGCGCCGGCCGGCTATCGTTTCTACCATTACGGGCCGAAGGGCGACGCCCATCTGCGCCGCACATGGAGCGAGCCGCATCCGCCGGAGCAGCAGGCCGCGCTCTCCGCCTTCGCCGCGCAATGCCGCGAGGCCGGCGTGCGCTTCGGCATGGCGCTGACCCCGATGGGCGCGACGCATCCGTTCGACGCGGACGCGCGGGAGAAGCTCGCCGCCCGGCTCGCGGATTTCGACGCGATCGGCGTGGACGACCTGGCGATCCTGTTCGACGACCTGCGCGGCGACCTGCCCGATCTCGCGAGGCAGCAGGCGGAGCTGGTCGATTTCTGCGCGGGCCGCACGCGCGCGACGCGGCTCTATTTCTGCCCGAGCTATTATTCCTATGACCCGGTGCTCGATCGCGTCTTCGGCAAGCGACCGGAGGGCTATCTGGCGGAGCTGGGGCGGCGGCTCGATCCGGCGGTGCGGGTCTATTGGACCGGCGAGGAGGTGTTCTCGCCCGAGATCGGCGTCGCGCACCTCCGGCAGGTGGAGTCGGAGCTGGGGCGCAAGGTGTGCCTGTGGGACAATTATCCGGTTAACGACGGATCGCGCATGTCGCGCTTCCTGCACCTGCGCGCTTTCACCGGACGTCCGGCGGGGATCGCGGCGCATCTCACCGGCCATGCGATCAACCCGGCGATCCAGCCGCATCTGTCCTGCATCCCGGCGCTGACGCTGGCGGCGAATTATGCGGAAGGGGACGGCTACAGCTACGGCCCCGCCTTCCACGCGGCGGCGCGCGCGCTGCTGGGCGAGGATCTGGCGGAGATGGTGCGCGACGACCTGCTGGCGCTGCAGGATGCCGGATGGGAAAGGCTGGGCGCGCGCCGCGATACGCTGCGCGCCCGCTATGCGGCCGTCGACCACCCGGCCGCGCGGGAAATCGTCGACTGGCTCGACGGCAAGCACATCATGACGGACGATGAGGTCAAGACGCAGTGACGGGCGCATGGCCGGCCAGCCGCAGCGCGCCGTCCAGCGGATCGCCCATCGCGCTGCTCAGCCGCGCGACGGTGCGCGCGCGCAGCCACGGCATCATGCGCGGCGCAAGCCCGCCGACCAGCACGCAGCGCGGCGCGCCGCGCGCGAAGATCGTCTCGATGAAGCGCTCGATATGCAGCGCCGCATCCTCCACGATCGAGCGCGCGATGGCGTCGTCGGCCTCGGCATAGTCCATCACCAGCGGCGCGAGGCTGCCGTAATCGCGCGGGGTGGCGCGATCCATCCACGCGATCGCCTTGGCGGTGTCGTGGTCGAACGCCTCGGTGACGGCGGCGCTGAGCGGGGTGCGCTGGGTCCGCCCGTCGAGCGCGCGCAGGGCGTGGCGCATCGCGCTCAGCCCCAATGCCGCCCCGCTGCCTTCGTCGGAGATCGGGAAGCCGTAGCCGCCGATCGTGAAATTCTCCCGCCCGACCCGGATCTGCGCGATGCTGCCCGTGCCGATGATGAGGATCGCGCCCTCGCCCCCGGCATTGGCGCCGAGATTGGCGATATAGGCGTCCGTCTCATAGGCGACGGAGGCGAAGGGGAAGGCCAGCGCCTCCAGTTCCTCCCGCACGCCGGGCCTGGAGATGCCGGCGATCCCCATACCCGCGCGTATCCGGGCCACCTCGCCCGGCCCCAGCCCGGCCGCGCGGATCGCCTGTTCCGACACGTCGAGCAACGTGGCGTGGAGCTTCTCCATCCCGATCCGCGCATTCGCCGGGCCGGTCGCGCCGGTGCCGATCACGGTTCCGTCGGATTTCACGAGCCGGGCGCGGCAATTGCTGCCGCCGGCGTCCACGCCGAGGTAAAAGGTCATGTCAGCCCATATATGCGTGAGGATATGAGCGGCAGCTTAAGCACCATCCCATCCCCCGCGACAATCGCTTTCCGCCCCGACCGGCGATATTGGACCGACCGATCATGAGCAACCTGCCCGCAGAGCTTCGCCGCATCGTCGGCCGCCGCAACCTCTTCACCGATCCGGCCGCGACCGCGCGCTACCGGCAGGGTTATCGCACCGGCTCCGGCCCGGCGCTGGCGGTGGCCCTGCCGCGCAGCCTGGTGGAGCTGTGGCGCGTGGCGCAGGCATGCGTGAAGGCGGACGTGAGCATCATCGTGCAGGCGTCGAACACGGGGCTGACCGGCGGCTCGACGCCGGACGGGGGGGATTATCCCGGCGGCGTGGTCGTCATCAGCACCAGCCGGCTGAAGGGCATCCACCTTATCCGCGACGACACGCAGGCGATCTGTCTCGCGGGCGCGACATTGCACGCGCTGGAGCGCCGCCTGATGCCGGTCGGGCGGGAGCCGCATTCGGTGATCGGCTCCTCCTGCCTCGGCGCGTCGGTGGTGGGGGGCGTGTGCAACAATTCGGGCGGCTCGCTGATCCAGCGCGGCCCCGCCTTCACCCAGCTCGCGCTGTTCGCGACCGTGGGGGAGGATGGCGGACTGCGCCTGGTCAACCATCTCGGCGTCGATCTGGGCGACGAGCCGGAGGAGATGCTGCGGCGGCTGGAGAGCGGCGACTTCTCCGAACGCGAAGTCCGGCCGTGCGACGACCGCTGGGCGCACGACCGTTCCTATGCGACGCACGTCCGCGAGATCGACAGCGACCGCCCCGCCCGCTTCAACGCGGACGACCGCTGCCTGTTCGAGGCGGCGGGCAGCGCGGGCAAGCTGATCGTCTTCGCCGTCCGGCTCGACACCTTCCCGAAGGAGGACGGCAGCGTCACCTTCTACCTCGGCACGAACGATCCCGCGCGGCTTACGGAATTGCGCCGCGCGATCCTCGGCGGCTTCGCGCACCTGCCGATCGCGGGCGAATATCTGCACCGCGCCGCCTTCGACATCGCCGATCTCTACGGGAAGGACATGTTCGCCGCGATCAAGCGGCTCGGCACCGCGCGGCTGCCGCATCTCTTCGCCGCCAAGGCGCGGTTCGATTCATGGTTCGGGAACCACCTCTCCGATCGCGTGATGCAGCGCATGGGGCGCCTGCTCCCCGATCACCTGCCGCCACGGATGCGCGATTTCCGCGATCGGTTCGAGCATCACCTGATCCTGAAGATGCCCGGCGCGGCGGCGGAGGAAACGCGCGCCCTGCTCGCCGCGCAATTCGCCGACGGCGTCGCAAGCCATTTCGAATGCAGCGCGGATGAGGCGGCGGACGCCTTCCTCCATCGCTTCGTCACCGCCGGGGCGGCGATCCGCTATCGCGCGGTGCATCGCGACACGGTGGAGGATGTCATGGCGCTCGACGTCGCGCTCCCCCGCAACGCGCGCGACTGGGTGGAGACGTTGCCCGACGATATCTCCGCCGATATCATCCACACGCTCTATTACGGCCATTTTTTCTGCCACGTCTTCCATCAGGATTATATCGTGCGGAAGGGCGTCGATCCGCTGGCGCTGGAACATCGCATGTGGGCGCTGCTCGATCGGCGCGGCGCGGAATATCCGGCGGAGCACAATGTCGGCCACCTCTATCACGCCAAGCCGAACCTCGCGGATTTCTATCGGAAGCTCGATCCGTCGAACCGGCTGAACCCCGGAATCGGCCATACGCCCCGCCAGCGCTTCTGGGCCGAATGACGCAACAGGCTTGCCCCGGGCCGCCAGCATTGCCATCGGCTTGCCTGATGACTGCCAAGATCGACATGGGATTCGACGGGTCTGGCCGTTCGGTGGAGCTTGACCTTGAGGAGCTGCTCGCCACGCGCCTGCTCGTCCAGGGCAATTCCGGCTCCGGCAAGTCGCACCTGCTGCGCCGGCTGCTGGAGGGCAGCGCCGGACTGGTGCAGCAGGTGGTGATCGATCCCGAGGGCGATTTCGTCTCGCTGGCCGACGCCTTCAGCCATATCGCGGTCGATGCCGCGCATTACAGCCTGATCGAGATCGAGCGCCTCGCCGCCCGCGCGCGGGAGCATCGCGCCTCCGTGGTGCTCAACCTCGAAGGGCTGGAGGTGGACGATCAGCTCCGCTGCGCGGCGGGCTTCCTCTCGGCGCTGTTCGATGCACCGCGCGAATTGTGGTTCCCGATCCTCGTGGTGGTGGATGAGGCGCAGCTCTTCGCCCCCGCCGCCGCAGGCGAGGTCGGCGAGGAGGCGCGCCGCGCGTCGCTCGCCGCGATGACCAACCTGATGTGCCGGGGGCGCAAGCGCGGGCTGGCGGGCGTGATCGCCACGCAGCGCCTCGCCAAGCTGGCCAAGAACGTCGCGGCGGAGGCGTCGAACTTCCTGATGGGACGCACCTTCCTCGATATCGACATGGCGCGCGCGGCGGACCTGCTCGGCATGGAGCGCCGGCAGGCGGACCAGATCCGCGATCTCGCGCGCGGCGAGTTCCTCGCGCTCGGCCCGGCGATCACGCGCCGCCCGGTGAAGGTGCGGATCGGCGCGGTGGCGACGAAGGCGAAGAACGTCAGCCCCGGCCTGATCCCGCTGCCCTCGCTGGATGCGGAGGGGCTGCGCGAGCAATTGTTCACCGCCGACGCCGAAGCGCCCCCGCCGCCGATCCCCGCG
>JAYRJH010000072.1:0-10234 GCA_041906415.1 Sphingomonas sp.
GTTGAGCGTCAGGAAGTTGGCGTCCTCGGCGCGCGGATGTTCCGGCCCCTGCAACAGGCTCTCCGGCCCGAGCAGCAGGGTGCGCACGCGGGCCTCCTCATGCAGGATGCGGCTCATCGCCAGCTTGCCGAGCGACATGATCGAGGAGGAGGTGCCCTGCTGCAATTCCGCCTTGGCGCGCTGGGTGTTGAGCTTGTTGAGCACGCGCCACGCGATGACCTGCGCCAGCTCCTGCCGGATCACCGGGTCGTCAAGCTTGCCCGCTTCCCGCGCGAGGCCGAGCAGCGAATAATCGCCCTTCGGCCCGCCCGCGCCCGAACGCGGCCCGCGCGCGCGGTCGCCCATCACCGAGCGTTCGTAGGCCAGCGCGGTCTGCAGCACGCCCCAGCCGCCGTTGAGCGGGCCGAGGAGATTCTCCTCCGGCACAAAGGCGTTGTCGATGAACACCTCGTTGAAATGCGCCTCGTCGGTGATCTGGCGCAGCGGACGCACCTCCACGCCTTCCTGCTTCATCGGCAGGAAGAAGAAGCTGATGCCGCGGTGCTTGGGCACGTCCCAGTCGGTGCGGGCGATCAGCATCCCGTAGTCGGCGATCTGCGCGCCGGAGGTCCACACCTTCTGCCCGGTGACACGCCAGCCGCCCTCCACCTTGTCCGCCCGGGTGCGGATCGCGGCGAGATCGCTGCCCGCGCCCGGCTCCGAATAGAGCAGGCACATGCCGACCTCGCCCGCGAGCAGCTTCGGGACGATCTCGCGCCTGAAGGCTGGCGTGGCGTGGGCGAGCGCGGTGTTCGCCCACAGGTTGCTGCGATCCTGCCCCGCGCCGGGGGCGCCGGCTTCGGCGAAGGCGTTCTCGACGATCTTCGCCTGATCGCCGGAAAGGCCGCGCCCATACCATTCCTCCGGCCAGCGCGGCACGGCCCAGCCCGCGTCGCGCACCTTCGCCAGCCATTCGCTGCGCGGATCGCGGCCGAAGCTCTCGTGATGCGCCGGAAGGCCCTTCCAGTTGGCGGCGAGCCAGGCTTCCACCTCCGCCTTCAATTGTTCGTCGGTCATGCCTGTGCCTCCAGCGCGCGGACATATCGCTCGCGCCAATGATTGCCGTCGCCGTAGAGCTGCGCCCCCGAACGCGCGCGGCGGAGATAGAGATGCGCGGGATGCTCCCAGGTGAAGGCGATGCCGCCGTGCATCTGGATCGCATCCCTGGCGCAGCGGACGAAGGCGTCGCCGCAGGCGAAGGCGGCGAGCGCGACGCTCGCGTCCTTTTCCGCGCTTCCCTCCGCCACCTGCCGGGCGGCGTCGCGCGCGGCGCTGGTGGCGTTCTCCGTCTCCAGCAGCAGATCGGCGGCCATGTGCTTCACCGCCTGGAAGCTGCCGATCGCGCGGCCGAACTGGTGGCGCTCTCGGGCGTAGTCCACCGCCATCTCCATGATGCGCCGCGCAGCCCCCGCCTGCTCGCCCGCCAGCGCGACGAGCGCAATGTCGCGCGCGGCCGGGACGCGGCTCGCGTCGCCGATCCGCGTCGCCGGGCCGTGGAAGGCCACGTCCGCCATCCGCCGCGTGCGATCGAAGACCGGGAGCGGCGTGATCGTCGCATGCTCGCTGCCCACGGCGAACACCCCCTCGTCGGTGGCGACGACGATCGTGTCCGCGATTCCGGCATCTGGCACGAAGCGCGCGGCGCCGTGGAGCCGATCGCCCTCGACGCGCACGTCGCTCAGGCCGGTCCAGTCGTTGCTTCCGGCGAAGGCCACGGCCGCGATGCTGTTCCCGCCCGCGATCGCCGCCAGCCGCTCGCCGTCGAGCAGCGCGGCCGCGATCGCCGTGGAGAGGAGAGGCGCGGGAAGCAGCGCCGCGCCCGCCGCCTCCATCATCAGTTCCAGCTCGATCGCGCCCAGCCCCGCGCCGCCGTCCTTCTCCGGCACGGTCAGCCCCACGACGCCCATGTCGACCAGCGCGCGCCACAGCGCGGCGTCATGTCCGGACTCGCTATCCATGATGCGGCGCACGTCGCTTTCGGTGCAACGATCCGCGAGCAGGCGCCGGAATGAATCGAGCAGGGCTTCGCGTTCTTGCGCCGTCAGTTCGGCCATCTTCTCTCCTTCCGCCGACTTGCCCGGCTTGCATAACGAAAGTTATGATGGCCCCGGACGGCAAGTCAACCGGAACGGGAGAGGGTTATGCGCTTTCAGGGCAAGGTGGCGCTCATCACCGGCGGCGGATCGGGCATCGGGGCGGCGACCGCGCGGCTGATGGCGCGGGAAGGCGCGATGATCGTGGCGGTGGACGTCGTGGCCGGCCATGCGCGGGCCGTGGCGGAGGAGACGGGCGGCATCGCGATGACGGCCGACGTGGCGAAGCGCGCCGACGTGGAGCGCGCGGTCGCGGCGGCGGTGGAGCGGCATGGGCGGATCGACATCCTGTTCAACAATGCCGGTGTCGGCTGCATGGGGCGCACCCCCGATCTCGATCCGGCGGAATGGGAGCGGGTGATCGGCATCGACCTCAATTCGGTCTTCTACGCCTGCCATGCCGCGATCCCGCACATGCCGAAGCCGGGGGGCGTGATCGTCAACACCGCCTCCATCTCGGGGCTGGCGGCGGATTACGGCTTCACCGCCTATAACGCGGCCAAGGCGGCGGTGATAAACTACACGCGCTGCCTCGCGATCGATCATGCGCGGGAAGGGATCAGGGCCAATGCGCTCTGCCCCGGTCTTGTCGCGACCCCGCTGACGGCCGGCGCGAAGGCGCTGCCGGGGCTGGAAGAGGCATGGAACGACACGATCCCGCTCGGCCGCGCGGCCGAGCCGGAGGAGATGGCGGAGGTGGTGGCCTTCCTCGCCTCCGGCGCGGCTTCCTATGTCACGGGTTCGGTGATCGTGGCGGACGGCGGACAGACGGCGTGGACCGGGCAGCCGAATGTGGCGCGGTTCGTGCCCTGACCTCGTTCGGCGAGCGGAGGTTGAGGAATTACAACAGCAATTCCTGCGGGCTGGGGCGGCCGATGTTGCCGCCGCCGCGCCGGCGCGCCAGCTCGGTCTCGGCGGTGAAGCGGATATCGGGATCGCGATCGGTGAGGAAGCCGATCAGGCTCTCCTCCTCGATCTCGCGCCAGTCCTTGCCCCGATCGGGGCCGTAGCGCACGCGCGGCAGCAGCCCGGGCAGGCGCGACCATTCGAGCAGCTGCGCCACGCCCACCTCGTTCAGCATGTCGCGCAGGTGGAAGGCGGTGACATAGGCGTCCGGGAAGGCGCGATGCGCGGGCAGGCCCTTCTCATGCTCCAGCCCCTCCGGCTTGCGCCAGTAGCGCAGCACCTGGTTGGAGAAGCTGGGCGAATCCTGCCACAGCCGCAGCGCGCATTTCCATGTGCAGATCCATTCCGCGCCATGGGTGAGGGCGGGCGTGCAGAACACCTGCTCGAAATCCGCGCGATGCGCCGCCAGCGCCACGCGGCGCGGCCAGGGATCGAGCACCTGCCGGGCGACGTCGTGCCACCAGGGCGCGTCCGCCACGTCCTCGTCGCGGATATGGTGGATCGCCTGCGTGATCGGCGGCATCGGGCGGCCGGGATTGACCAGCCGCGCGCCGCCGTCGCCGCTCACCTCCCAGCGGCCGTCGGCGCCGAGCGTCACATCCTGCCAGCCGATCTCGCACACGCCATGCTGCGGGGGCGTGGGGCCGGTGGTCTCCAGGTCGATGACGCGGATGATGCTGGGGGGAGCGCGCATTGATCTAATGTGGGGCCTTGGGCGCGTCATGTCGAGCGACGCCGCTCAGCGCGAGCTGCGCGTCCATCGCCGCCAGGGTGCGGGCGAGCGCGTCGGCGTCATGCGCCTCGGCGCGCGCGGTGAGCATGTCCTCCGTGTGGGAGGCGCGGAGCAGCCACCAGCCGTCCGCAGCCGAGACCCGCGCCCCGTCCGTGGTGTCGACCGCGGCGCCCTCCGCGCGCAGCCGCTCCACCACTTCCGCCACCACCATCTCCTTGCGCGCCGGATCGATGGCGAAGCGAAGCTCCGGCGTGCTGACCATCGGCGGCATCGCGTCGCGCAGGGCCGCGAGCGTTGCGCCGGATTCGCGCACCGCCCCGATCAGCCGCACCGCCGCCAGCAACGCGTCGTCGAAGCCGTGCCATTCGCGGCCGAAGAAGATATGGCCGCTCATCTCGCCGCCGATCGGCGCGTCCACCTCGCGCATCATCGCCTTGATGTTGCTGTGGCCGGATTTCCACATCACCGGCCGCCCGCCGAGCGAAGCGATGTGATCGAACAGCGCCGCGCTGCACTTCACGTCCGCCACCACCGCCGCGCCGGGCGAGGCGCGCAGCACGGGTTCGACCAATATGGAGAGAATCTGATCCCCGCGCAGCACGCGGCCTTCACCGTCGATCGCGCCGATCCTGTCGCCGTCGCCGTCGAAAGCCAGTCCGAAATCGAGCTTTCTCTCCGCCACCAGCGCGCGGAGATCGGCAAGATTGGCGTCCTTGGTGGGATCGGGATGATGATTGGGGAAATTGCCGTCCACATCGGTGAACAGCAGATGATGCTCACCCGGCAGCAGCTTGACGAGCTGCTCGATCGCCGGGCCGGCGGCGCCGTTGCCGGCATCCCAGCCGATGCGGAACGCGCCCGCGCACCCATCGGCGAGGCGGCGGACGTAGCCCGGCATCACATCGGCGGTGGAGACACGTCCCGCGCCGCTCTCCCAGTCCCCGCACGCGGCCATGTCGGCAAGCGCACGGATCGCCGCGCCGAACACCGGACGACACTGGCGCAGCATCTTGAAGCCGTTGTGATCGCGGGGATTATGGCTGCCTGTTACCTGTATCCCGCCATCCACCCCTAAAGTCGCGGCGGCGTGATAGAGCATGGGGGAGGGGCCAAGGCCCACGCGCACGACATCTGCCCCGCTCGCCGTCAGCCCCTCGACCAGCGCCGCCTCCAGCGCGGGTGAGGTGAGCCGCCCGTCATAGCCGACCGCGACCGACACGCCGCCAGCGCGCCGGATCAGCGTCGCGAAGCTGCGGCCCAGCGCGAAGGCGTCGGCCGGTCCGAGCGTGCGGCCGACCTCGCCGCGAATGTCATAGTCGCGCAGGATGGAAGGGACGAATTGATGCGCCATGTCGCGGGGCTTAGGGGCGGGCGGGGGGTTCGTCAAAAAACGCCCGGCGGCCTTATCCCATCCGCCCGATCAGCAGATCCCGCGCCGCGTTGAGCGCCGTTGCGCGTTCCTCCGCCCCGCCCCGGTCGGGATGCGCCTGGGCCATCAGCCGCCGGTGCGCGGCGCGGATCGCCTCCGCGTCCGCGCGCGGGCCGACGCCGAGCAGATGGCGCGCCGCCCGCGCGTCGGCGTCCTCCGCGCGGCGCGGCTTCGGCTTGCCGCGCAGCAGCCGCCAGCCCGCGAAGGCGAGCAGCAGCAGGAGAACGATCTTCGCCATGCCGGAACAGCCGCGTCAGGCGAACAGCGGCATCGCCGGCTCGGGGAGCGCCAGCCCCGCCATCATCTCGCGCAATTCCTGGCGCGCGGCGACATGGCTCAGCCCCATCGCGCCGAATTCCTTCGCGTCGAGCATCGTCAGCCCGGCGGGGAACAGTTCGCGATAGATCACGCGCTCGCCCAGCCCCGGAATGATGCGGAAGCCGACGCGTTTCGACAATTGATCCAGCGCCTCCGACACGCGGCGCATGTTGCGCGCCTCGATATGCTGAAGGCGGTTTCTCAGCACCACCCAGTCGATCGTCGTGCCGTCCGCCTTGGCGCGGACCTTGCGCGCATCCCAGATCAGCTCCGAATAGAAGCTGGGGCGCGTCACCTTGAAGGTTTCGGGATCGACCTGCCCGATCAGGTCGAAATCGACGAAGCTGTCGTTCATCGGCGTGACGAGCGTGTCCGCGCGCGATGCCGCGATCCGGGCGAGCGGATCGTCGCGGCCCGGCGTGTCGACCACCAGATAGTCGCTGCCTTGCGCCAGATCGGCGAACAGGGCTTCGAAATTGCCGCCCTCCCTGCCGTCGCCCGTCGCATGGCGCGGAACGGCGAGTTCCGCGCCCGTCCGCCGCACCGTCTCGGCGCGATTGTCGAGATAACGCCCCATCGTGCGCTGGCGATGATCGAGATCGAGGCACGCGACTCGCGCGCCCTGTGCCGCAAGGGCGATCGCGACGTGCACCGCCGTGGTCGATTTTCCCGTGCCCCCCTTCTCGTTCGCGAAGACGATGACATGTGTCTGTCCGTTACCGCTCGGCAATTCGTCGAATCCCTTGTTGATCCCCTGATCCCCCATCCATAGAAGCCCGCTCGGCCAAGGACGAGGGGGTAAGATTCTGGTGTTGACCGTTCGTGACCTTGCCGCGTTGCGTGATGCGGTAGGGGAATTTCGTGCCGAAGGCGCGCGCATCGCGCTGGTGCCGACGATGGGCGCGCTGCACGCCGGGCATATCGCGCTGGTGGAAGCCGCCAAGCGGCCGGGCACGAAAGTGGTCGCGTCGATCTTCGTGAATCCGAAGCAGTTCGGGCCGAACGAGGATCTTTCCCGCTATCCGCGCCGCGAGAAATCCGATCTGACGATGCTGGAGGATGCCGGCTGCGATCTCGCATGGCTGCCGCCGGTGGAAGCCATGTATCCCGAAGGCTTCGCCAGCAGCGTGCATGTCGCCGGCGTGACGGAGGGGCTGGACGGCGCGGCGCGCCCCGGCCATTTCGACGGCGTGGCGACCGTGGTGTCGAAGCTGTTCAACCAGGTCGATCCCGACGCCGCCTATTTCGGCGAGAAGGATTATCAGCAATTGCAGGTGATTCGCCGGATGGTGGCGGATCTCGATTTCGATATCGAGATCGTCGGCGTGCCGACGCAGCGCGACGACGACGGCCTCGCGCTGTCCTCGCGCAACATCTATCTCGACGAGACGGAGCGGCAGAAGGCGGTGGCCCTTCCGCGCGTGCTGGGCGTGGCCGCGCGCGCGATCGGGCGTGGCGACGATGAGGCGGCCGCGCTGGCCGAGGCGGAGGCGAGCCTGACGGCGGCGGGCTTCGTCGTGGATTATGTCGCGCTGGTCGATGCCGAAACACTGGGCGCGCCCGCGCCGGGCCGCCCGCGCCGTCTGCTCGCGGCGGCGCGCATGGGGCAGACGCGGCTGATCGACAATATCGCCGTGGAGGAATTGCCGGGTTAGGCCGGATCGCCGATCAGCCCGCCATGGGCCGGAACATGCTTAATGGCGTTAACCATTTTTGAAGACTGTCTGCCGCAGACCTCGTGATCGGTTCATCTCGAAACCGGGGGCAATCCGATGGGGAACAGTCTCAAGAGCGCGAATTTCCTTATACGCAGCCGATTGCGCGATGCCGCGCGCGGCGATTCGATGGCATGTTACGATCTGGGCGTGGCCTATTCGACCGGCACGGCGGGGGTGAGCCTCGATCTGGTCGAGGCGCATAAATGGTTCAACCTCGCCGCGATCGCCGGCGACGAGGCGGCACAGACCGCGCGCGCCGAGATCGCGGAGGACATGACGGCGCGAGAGATCGCCACCGCGCAACGCGCCGCGCGCGACTGGCTCGGCCTGCACCGGGTCCGCGCGGCCTGATTCAGCCCAGCGCGGCGAGGAAGCGCGCGGCGGCCTGAAAGGCGGCGCGCTTCGAATCGCGCGCCTGCGCGGCGAGTTCGTCCTCGCCCCATTGCTCGGCCTGCCAGTCCTCGTCGATCCGGGACGCGCGCCACAGCGTATCCGCGTCGATCGCGCCCTCCGCCAGCGCGAGCGCGCCGACCACCGTGCCCGTGGCGGAGACGATCGCCTGCAGCGCCGTCACCGCGAAGGGATCGCGCGCCGCCACGGCCTCCGCGATCCGCGCCAGCGTGGCGGGCGGCTGGGCGATGTGCATCACGCCGTCGGTCGTCTCGAAATGTGCGTCATAGCGCCCGCGCGCCCAGTCGAGCAGAGGATCCCACGCCGCTTGCTGCCGCTTCACCAGCTCCGCCGGGCTTTCGGCGCGATAACAGGTGAGATCCGTTTCGGCATAGCGCGCGGCTTCGGCCGCGAAGGGAGCGGGCGCCGGCGCGACCCGATCGATCGCGGCATTGGCGAGGCCGGTCAGCGGCATCGCGCGCGGATCGAGCGTTTCGCCGACGGCGCGCCATTCCTCCGCCACCGCTTCCGCCAGCGCGCGCGTCGGCAGGGAGAGCGGCGCGCGGCCCGGCGTGCGCACCGGCCGGCCATCGAGCAGCACGTTGTTGCCGGCGTCCAGCGTCACCTCTTTCCAGAAGCGTTTCATTCCGGCGGGCTTCGCCAGCAGCGCGCGAGGCTGCGCGGCACGATCGCCATCATCGCGAGCGCCGAAAGCACGATCGCTCCGCCGAGCAGCTTCCGTCCCGTCGTGTCCCCTTCGGCGAGCAGCAGCACGCCGAGCACCGCGCCGCCCGCCCCGGCGAGCCGGGCGAGCGTCATGTAGAACCAGTGGACCTTGGCGGGATCGGATGCGGGCATGAGCGGCTTATGACCTCTCCGCCGCGTCCGCGCCAGCCGGTGCGCCATGCAGCCGCGCGCGATTGGCGCGCGCGACGAGATCGGCCTGGTGGGATTTGCCCGCCCCGCGCAATCCCTCGATGACGCCGCGCACGTCCGCGGCGGGCTTGTTCTGGCTCAGCTTCGCGGTGCCGCGCCATTCCTCCACGCGCAGGGCGAAGCCCTGGATCGCCCCGCGCATCGCATCGAAGCGCCGCTGGTCCATCTTCGCGCGCGTCCACTCCGGCTTCGGGGCGAGACGCCCCTCGTGCAGACGGGATGCGGTGTCGAGATGGACCACGAGCCGCGCATCCTCGATAGGCTCGACGGTCCCCTCGGCTTCGGCGACGACATAATTCCAGGTCGGCACCTGGTCCTCGCTTCCATACCAGTCGGGGCTGACATAGGCGCCCGGTCCGCCGAAGCTGGCGATGGCGCGCGCGCCGGCCGGGACAGGCATCGCCCGGTTGCGCCGCGAGAGGTGGAAGGAAAGATTCCCGGCCGGATCGATCACCACCGGCGCGTGGACGACGGCCGGGCGGCCATCGATCACGAGAAGGATATGCGCAAAGGCGACATCCGCCGCGAAGGCGCGCGCGGCCTCCGGCGGCATGATGAAGGCGCGGTCCGGGTGCATCAGCGCGCGGCCCCGCGCCCGCGCCGCTCGCCGCGCCGCGCCTTGCGCACCGTCTTGGCATGGGCGCGCGCCCTGGCCTTCTTCTCCTCGCGCGTGGGCGGAGCCGGCGCGTCCGCGGGAAGCGTGTCTCCCAGGGATTCCTCGAAGCCCAAAGCGGCCAGGCTTTCCGCGAAATGCTGCGGCAGGCCGGCGGTGACGTCGATCTTGCCGCCGTCGGGGTGATCGACGCGGATGCGCCGCGCGTGGAGGTGCATCTTGCGGCTGATCCCGCCGGTCAGGAATGCCGCCTGCCCGCCATATTTGCCGTCGCCGACGATCGGGTGGCCGATCGCCGCCATATGGACGCGCAACTGGTGCGTGCGGCCGGTGAAGGGCTGAAGCTCAACCCACGCCGCGCGGTTGCCGGCGCGCTCTATCACGCGATAGCGGCTGCGGGAGGGCTGGCCCTCCGTCTCGTCGACGTGCATCTTCTCGCCGCCGGTGCCGGGCTGCTTGGCGATCGGCAGGTCGATCGTGCCGTCCTCGATCGAGGGCACGCCGACCACCAGAGCCCAATAGACCTTCTTCGCCGAACGCCCGGAAAAAGCCTTGGAGAAGAACGCGGCCGCCCGCGAGGTGCGCGCGACCAGCAGCGCGCCAGAGGTGTCCTTGTCGAGCCGGTGGACCAGCTTGGGCCGTCCCTCCGCTTCATATTGCAGCGCGTCGAGCAGGCCGTCGACATGCGCGGTCGTCTTGGTGCCGCCCTGCGTGGCGAGGCCGGGGGGCTTGTTGAGCACGAGGGCGGCATCGTCCCTGTGGATCACCATCTCCCGCGCGAAGGCGATTTCGTCCTCGGACAAGGCGGGGCGCTGGCGCACCGGGCGAGTGCTGGCGCGCGCAGGCTCCGCGGGCGGCACGCGCAGGCTCTGCCCCGCCGCGACGCGATCGCCGGGGCCGACGCGGGCGCCGTCCAGCCGCAACTGCCCGGTGCGCGCCCATTTCGCGACAAGGGTGAAGCTGGTGTCGGGCAGGTGCCGCTTGAACCAGCGATCGACACGGATGCCGTCGTCGTCCGGCGCGACGGTGAACTGGCGGACGGGCTCGCTCATGCCGTCA
>JAYRJH010000073.1:0-6356 GCA_041906415.1 Sphingomonas sp.
GACGTGGTGCCCGAACTGGTGGAGATCGGCGCGGAGACCTTCTTCGCGGACGGCATCTATCTCGGCGGCGGGGAGGCGCGTAACGGCACCGTCACGCTCGCGCCGATCCGGCTGGGGCGCAATACCTTCCTAGGCAACCATGCGGTGATCCCGGCGGGCGAGCATCTGCCGGACGATATCCTGATCGGCATCGCGACGGTGGCGGATTCGCGCGAGATCGTCACCGGTCAGTCGCGCTTCGGCCATCCGAGCTTCGACCTCCCCCGGCGCGAGGTGATCGAGGTGGACCGCAGCCTGACCCACGATCCTTCCGCCATCCGCTACGCCAACCGGATGTTCTGGGAGATGCTGCGCTTCGCCCTGCCGATCGTGCCGCTGCTGCTGACGGCGGCATGGTTCGCGATGCTGACCGACATGCGCGCATTGGTGGCGTCGCCGGTCGCCTATGCGCTGCTGGTGGTCCCGGCGGCGACCCTGCTGCCGATCGTCGGCCTGTGCGCGACGGTGCTTGCGCTCAAATGGCTGCTGATCGGGCGCGTGAGGCCGGGGCAGCATGCCTTGTGGTCGTGCTGGTGCAGCCGCTGGGATTTCGTCTATGTCGCCTGGGCGAAGTTCGCCAACCTGATCCTGCAGGGGCTGGAGGGGACGTTCATCCTGCCGGTCTACCTGCGGATGATGGGGCTGACGATCGGCCGCCGCGCGGTGCTCGGCCCGCAATTCGCGCAGGTGGTGGACCCGGACATGATCCATATCGGCGACGGCGCGACGGTCACCGCGATGTTCCAGGCGCACACCTTCGAGGATCGCGTGCTCAAGACCGACAAGGTGTTCATCGGCGACGGCGCGACCGTTTCCGCCGGGACGGTGCCGCTCTATGGCGCGGTGATCGGCGAGCGTGCGCATGTCGGCCCGCACAGCGTCATCATGAAGCAGGAGCATCTGCTGCCGGGCCTGCGCTATCAGGGCGTGCCGACGCGCGTGTTCGGCCGCGAGGATGCCGCGGGCGCGCGGGCGGAGAACGACGCGGCCGATGCCGGGGCGATCTCCATCGCGGCGGCATGAGCGCGCGGCTCGATTGACCGGTCCCGGCCGAGCCTATAGGGCAAATCCCGTCGCGTCCCCGTAGCTCAGCAGGATAGAGCAACGGTTTCCTAAACCGCAGGTCGGAGGTTCGAATCCTCTCGGGGACGCCAATCCCGCAGCGCCTTGCCCTTCACCCGGCCTGTCTCGCTTCGCCTGTCCGGAGGTGCGCGATCTCCTTCAGCACTTCCGCCGTCTGTTCTCCCAAAGTGGGCGGAAGCCTTCTGAGATCGGGGCGCGTTCCGTCCAGCCTGTATGGCGCTGATGCCTGGACGTAACGGCCGATGTAGCGGCGGTCGGCGTGCCGCCAGACGCCGCGCGCCGACAATTGGGGGTCGTCGAGCAGGTCGCGGATGCGGTTGAGCGGCACCGCGCTCACCCCCACGCCTTGCAGGAGAGCGGCTGCCTCCTCGCGGCCGCGCGTCCGGCTCCATGCGGATATGGCCGCTTCAATCTCCGCAGCGGCGGCGTTGCGCGCTTCCAGCCGGTCCAGATCACCGTTCCGGGCGAGGTCGTCGCGGCCGATGACGTGGCACAGGGCGCGCCATTCGTCCGCTCGCTGGACCGCGATCGCGATCCATTCGTCCTCGCCGTCGGCGGGAAAGGCGCCGCATGGAGCGTAGACCGCGCGACGAGAGCCGAGCCGGGGCACGGGCGCGCGGTTCACCTGCGTGGCGACGAATGCGTCCGCCCCGACCTGAAACAGGCTCTCGACCTGCGACAGATCGATCGCGACGCCCCCGGCCCGCGCCTGCCCGTTGATGGCCGCGAGCGCCGCGACCGCGCCGAAAAGCCCGGCGATGGGATCGCCCCAGGCGACGTGCTGCATGGTCGGCGGCCAATCCTCGCGCCCGTTGGCGAAGGGCAGGCCGGACGCCTGCTCGACGGTCGATCCATAGCCGCGGATGCCGCTCAGCGGCCCGGTCGCGCCAAAGGCGCTCATCGCGATACTGATGAGGCCGGGGCGCAGCGCGTGAAGCTCCGCCACGCCCAGACCAAGCTTCTCCAGCGTCCCGGCGGCGTAATTGTCGATCACCACGTCGGCGCCCCGGACCAGCTTGCGCGCCTGCGCGAGGTCCTGAGGGTCGCGCAGGTCCAGCGCGATGCCGCGCTTGTTGCGATTGACCGCCATGAAAGGCAGCTTGATCTCATGCGCGGGCGGATCGCTGACGGCCGCCTTTTCCCAGCCGCGCCACCAGTCGGGATAGGCTTCGGATTCGATCTTGACGACATCGGCGCCCAGATCGGCCAGATGCCGGCTGGCGAGCGGCCCCGCCCAGCCCATCGTGAAATCCACGACGCGCACCCCCGCCAGCGGCCCGGCCGCGACGGGGGGAGGCTGTGCGATCGGGCGTCCCGACCCGCCCTGCGGCGTGATCCGGAATGGCAGGCCCGGTCCGTGCAGCCCCGGTTCGACCGGCGTGAAACTCCCCCTTTCCCGCCACATCGCGTCTTCCATCAATGCCGCGTGATCGAGCACGGGCGACAGGGGAATGCGTCGCTCCATGCCGATCGCCACCCATTCGGCGGTGGTCCGCAGCGCCAGCGGTCCGCGCAGGGCGGCATCGATCTCGTCGGCATGCTTCAGCCGCTCCAGCGTCGCGCCGAAGCGCGCATCGGCGCCCAGATCGGGCCGGCCGACCGCCTCGCACAGCGCGACCCATTGGGCGGGCGTGAGGGCGGTCACGCCGATCCAGCCATCCGAACTACGGTAGATCGAGCAGGGGTAGCTGGGCACGAAGCGGTTGACGCCCAGACGCGTCCGCTCGCTGCCGCGTCCCGCCGGATCGATCGCGGAGACCTCGCCCACGCATAGCGCGCTTTCGAACTCGGTGATCTCCACCTGTCCGGTGGAATAGCCGCGCCCGCGCCCGAACAACGCCCCGGCCGCGGCGATGAACGCGGTCGCGCCGGTCATGATATCGGTCTGGTGCCCTTGCGGAAGCTGCGGCGCGCCGTCTCGCTCGCCGAAGCCGTGGCATGTTCCCGACAATGCCTGGACGAGCACCGCCGGCGCCCGCCATGCGGCATAGGGGCCGTCGTGGCCGAAAGCGGTGATATCGATGAGGAGCGGCCCATCCTCCCGGCTCGCAAACGCCGCCTTGCCGATCAGCGCGCCCGACGGGCCGGTCAGTCGGGCGCCGGCGGCCTCGGCATCGCTTCGGGTGACGAGGCGCTTGTCCTGATCCAGCCAGCGTCCGAAGGCCTCTCCCGCCGGGCCGCCATAGCCGATCAGCCTGTCCGCCCCCGCTTCGGGAACAGGCTGGATCACGTCCGCGCCGAACGCCGCGAACAGGCGTCCGCAGTAACGCGCGGCGATGCTCATGTTGAGGATGACGAGCGAAATACCCCGTAGCGGCTGAAAGGCGTGCGTGCCTGACGCGGGTTTTGCGTATGCGTTCGCCATCGCTCTCCCTCATTCGGACACCGCGGTTCGCGCCGCGGCGTTCTGGTAGGTAACTTATTACCGTATAGGAGGTGACAAAGGCCGTGGCAACCGCCGCCGGCGAACCCGGCTCAGGCGGCTGGAGCGTCCTGCTGCCCTTCGCCGGCGCGGGCTGCTTCGGCTTCCTCCAGCGTCTGTATCGCGCGCTGGAAATCGATGGCCCGGGAACGCATCCTGCCGACCCATGCGTCGTTCACCACGCCGGCCAGTGCGATGGCATGGCTGAAACAGATGTGGTTGCCCGCCAGCATGATGTCGAAATCGCCCAGCGCCCAGTTGCGCAGGTTGGCGACGAACAGATCGGTCAGGATCCTCGCCAGCGCGTCGGAAGCGATCTCGGGCCGGATATAGCCCGCGTCGGCAATGCGGCGGCTCAATATCAGATAGACGTGCAGCATCTCGCGCGCAGGCTCGGTCTCGCTGCCGCCCGAATAGCCCTGCGTCGCGCGGAACAATGCGCGATAGAAGGGCTGTTCGTGCGCATAGAGCTCCATGCCCGCCATCGACCGGTCGAACAGGTTTTCGAGAGGATCTTCCGATTTGAGCTGCCGGATCACGTCGCGGAATGCGGACTGGTCGCTGCGCAGGATGGCGGAGATGATGCCGGATTTGGAACCGAACAGCGCATATGGCGTGCGGAGGCTCACCTGCGCGCGCGCCGCGAGTTGGCGCATCGGCAGATCGAACGTGCCGGTTTCGCGAATGATCTGACGCGCCTCCTCGATCAGCTTGATCGCGCGGGGATCATCATGGTCGGGCATAGGCTGTTCGAAATCTCCGCCGCCGGACAATGGATGGCGGCCAATGCTTTATTTGCCGAAACGCGCACGACCGGCAAGCCGAATTGATCGGGTGCGGATCAGCGATAGGCCTCCGGCGGACGGGCGCGTCCCCAGGTGTCGATCGCGGCGAATTCCTCATCCGTCAGGCGCAGGCGCGCCGCCGCCATATTCTGTTCGAGGTGCGCGATCGACGAGGTTCCGGGGATGACGACGATATTGGGCGAGCGCTGGAGCAGCCATGCGAGCGCGACCTGCGTGGGCGGCACGCCACGCGCGCGCGCCACCGCCTTCAGCGCGCCCGCGGCATTCCCGCCGCCGGCCAGCTTGCCGCGCCCGAGCGGATAGAAAGGGATGAAGCCGATGCCGTGCGTCCCGCAATAATCGAGCAGCGCCTCGCTGCGCCGATCCATCGGATTATAGAGGTTCTGCACCGTCGCGACCGGGAAATACCGCCGCGCCGCCTCGACCGTGGCGACATCGACCTCGCTCAGGCCGGCATAAGCGATCACCCCGGCATCGATCAGGAAGCGGATCGCGTCGAATTGCTCGTCGGCGGGGATTTTGGGATCGACGCGGTGCAACTGCCACAGGGCGATGCGCTCGACGCCCAGACGCCGCGCGCTCAGCCGGGCCTGCTGGATGAGATATTCCGGTCGCCCGAGCGGTATCCATTCATCGGGAGCGGGACGCGCCAGCCCGGCCTTGGTGGCGATCACGAGATCGGCCGGATAGGGGTGGAGCGCCCGGCGGATCAGCGCCTCGCTCGTTTCGGGGCCATAGCTGTCGGCCGTGTCGATCAGCGTCACGCCGAGCGCGATCGCCCGCCGGAGCAGCGCCAGCATCGCGGACGGATCCTCCGGCTCGCCCCAAAGATGCGGGCCGGTGATCCGCAACGCGCCGAAGCCGATGCGCGCGACCGGCAGCGCGCCGCCGATCGCGAACCGGGCCATGGACGGGTTCTCCTCCATCGGCGGGGTCAATATCCGTCCGGGCCGTGCACCAGCCGGTAGGTGTTGGCCAGCAGATCCGCGTCGGTCGATCCGTTTTTCTCCGTGGTGGAGTGAAAGAACAGGTCGCGCCCAAGCAGGTTTCTGAGCTGCGGGTCCTTGTCCGCCAGCCAGGCGTCGTCGAGATGGCCGTAATCGTCGATCGGCTGCATCCCGATCCGCGTATAGGTCATGTGCATCACCACCCGCTCGCCCGGATTCCTGCGCGGATAGCTGCCGTGCCACACCGATCCGTCCCACAGGGCGATCGAGCCGGCCGGCGCCTCGATCGGGATCGCGCCCGCCAGTGACTTGCGGATATCGCGCGGCGGATGGCTCTTGTGCCTGTGCGTGCCGGGGATGACGAGGGTCGCGCCATTGTCCAGCGTGAACTCGTCCGTCACCCAGCAGGCGGTGCACATGATCTCCCATTGCGGGAACGGCGCGGGGAACCAGCTGTTGTCGGCGTGCAGGGCGAGGCCGGTCGCATCCTCGCGCCGGACGGTGCCGATCAACTGGCTCAGCAGCGCTCCGCGCCCGAGCAGGAATTCGACCAGCGCGAGCAGCCTCGGCACCACAACGGCCTGCGGAAAGACCGGGTCGCGCCCCAGCAGCAGACCGGCGCGGCGGCCTGCGTTGCGCCCTTCGGATTCCCCGGCGAGCCGCAGGATCGCCTCGCGCACCTGACCGGTCAGCGCATGGGCCGCCGGATCCTGGATGACCGTGTAGCCATTCTCCGTCAGCTCGCGGACATTATCCCACAAGTCCAGCGCATCCAGCTTTTCCCGAAGTTCCGGCGAGACGGCGGCGGCCATGTCCGGCGCGGGCTGAATCGCATTCATGCTTTCTCTCCTGTTTCATATCGGGGTTGCGGCCCGAATGGATGATCGGGCGCGGCGCGCGCCACGAGGCGGCCGGCGATGAAATAATGCAGGCAGGCCCAGACCAATATGGCGATGGAGGCGAGCAGCCCGATGCGGGTGCCGCCGAGCAGCGCGGCATGGCAGGCCTGGATCATGTCGGCGCCCGCGCCGGCGATGGCCTGTCCGCCGGGGCATTGCG
>JAYRJH010000073.1:6395-10174 GCA_041906415.1 Sphingomonas sp.
TGTCCGGTCGAGGCGAACAGCGAGCGGGTCGCGGCGTCGATCACCAGACCGGCCGCGAACGGTCCGGCGCCGAGGCCGAGGAAGTTCTGGAACATCAGCAGCAGCGTCATCCCCGTCGCCACCCTGCGCACGCCGAGCAGCTTGTGGAACAGGCTGAGGGAAGGGATGATGAACCAGTTCATGAAGAAGCCCGACACGAAGGTCAGGATCGCGGCGACCCGCCAGTCGCCCACCGTATAGGCGGCGAAGATGGCGGGAAGCGCGCAGAGCATGCCGATGATCGCCAGCCGCGCATACCAGAGGTTCCCCCGCGCCGCGCACCGATCGGTCAGCCAGCCGCTGACGATCAGGCACGTCGCGCTGGCCAGCCCGCTGCTGATGCCGAAGATCAGGCCGATCTCGCCGACTGTCAGGCCGAAGGCGCGGATGAAATAGGGCTGGTTGAAGCCGCTGATCGCGCCATAAGCGAAGGAGGCGAGGGTGAACCCCAGCTCGAGGTGAATGATCGCGCGATTCCGGAGCAGCCACTTCAGCACCGGGAGGGGATCGGCGAGCGCTTGCGTCGCGCCGGCGGTGGTGTCGGGCCGGCGGGGCGGGTCTTTCATGGTCAGCTTCATGGCGAGCGCCACGACGATGCCGGGGATGCCCACCGCCACGAACGCTGCCCGCCAGCCGAAATGCTGCGCCACCTGCCCGGCGAGGATCGCGCCGAGCATCGTGCCCGCCGTCGCGCCGAGCTGGTAGATCGAGAGCGCGCGGGATCGCTGCCCGGCATCGAACGTATCGGCGATCATCGAATGGGAACAGGGATTGCACCCCGCCTCGCCGACCCCGACGCCGATCCGCGCGAGCAGCAGGTGGACGAAATTCTGCGCCAGCCCGCACACCATCGTCATGCCCGACCACACGACCAGGCAGATGGAGATGAGCGAGATCCTGTTCCGGCGCTCCGCCAGCCACGCCATCGGCAGGCCCATCAGGCAATAGAGCACGACGAAGGCGAAGCCCTGCAACAGGCCGAGCTGCCCGTCCGACAGGAGCAGATCCGTCTTGATCGCCTGCGCCAGCGTCGCGATGACGCTGCGATCCATGAAGTTGCAGGCATAAGCGAGCGCGAGCATCCAGAGCAGGGGGCGGGCGTAGACGCCGTCCCGCCCCCTGTCCTGCGCCGCCCCCGGCAGCTTCACGGGCGCCGTCACCGGGCGCGCCCGATCAGAACTTCTTCCAGACCTGCAGCCCCGCCATGCGCGGCGGCGCGTAATTGGCGGCGGCGAAGCCCAATGTCTCGAGCTGCGGCACCTTGCCCGACGCATAGAGCTTGTCGGTCAGGTTGTTGATGAACACCGCCGCATTCCAGCCGGATTCGCCGATGTCCTTCAACTCGGCGCGCAGGTTGATCGTCGCATAGGGCTTTTGCGATATGCCATCCAGCCCGCCGGGATAGAGCTGGAGATCGCGTGCGGCCGTCGCTTCGAAATATTGGCGGCCCTGGGCGTAGATGGTCGCCGACAGGTTCATCTGACCGATGCTTTCGGGGATCGGCGGGCTGTAGACGATCGTCGCATGCCCCTGATTTTCCGGCATGTAGGGGAAGGGGTTGTTCGTCAGATCGAGATAACACAGCCCCGCCGGAGAGGAGGGCACGCAAACGGCATCGCCGGGCTTGGCGATGTTGAACGGGTCCGATCCCGTCCATTTCGTGTATTTCGCGTGATTATAGGAATAGCCGAAGCTGACGTTCAACTGCTTGCTGAAGATCAGCGTTCCGGCCAGTTCCAGCCCGCGCAGCTTGGCGCCGGCGATATTCGCGAGATAGCGGACGCTGGTGCCATCGATAAGCCCGGTGAGCTGCTCGGTGATATTGTTGAAATTGTTGTTGTAGACATCGCCGTTGATCCGGGCCGCGATGCCGCCGACCATGAATTGAGCCTTGAAGCCGATCTCCTGCGACGTCACGGTTTCGGCGTCATAGGTGGGGGAATAGCTGGGAAGGCTCGTCGCCGCCTGGCCCAGCGAATTGACCCCGCCCGGAACATAGGCGCGCGATGCGGTGCCGTAGACCATGAAATCGGGCGTGAACTGCTCCTGCACCGAGAAGGTGTAATTATATCCCTTGTCCCTGGTCCGGGTCGTCGTGGCGGTGGAGCCGGGAGAGAACACGCCGGTGACGGGGTTCTTCACCGGGTTCAGCGTGGTGAGGGTGGTGTTGTCCCAGCTGTAGCGATAGCCGGCCGTCAGGCTGAGGCCGTGCACTCCCAGCTTGGAAAGGTCCAGCGTCGCCTGGGTATACCATGCCCATTCATCGGCGGCGGAATGATCGATGAAGCCCACCGCGTTGGAATAGCCGGCCGGGTTGCTGAACAGCTTGTAGACATTTGTGGTGCCGGCATAGTTCCGCGGCGCGGTCTGTTTCTGGTAGAAGCCGCCGAGGTTGAACTTCAGCAGCCCGTCCCACGCATCGGCATGGACCTGCAATTCCTCGGTATAGGTCTTCATCGGCGGCCCGAGCCTCGCCACCAGCCGTGTGCCGGACTGGTTGTTCGAGCCGATGGTGCTGTAGAGCGCGTTGGCGAACGCGCCCTCCTCCGCGATCCCGCCGATGCCGTCGTAAGTGCCGGCCGCGTTCGAAGTGTAGGAATCGTAGGAGAAGATGTTCTTCACATCGATCTTGACCGGACCGGCCATGCCCGCGTCATATTGCGTGATGTTCACGATGCTGCCGTGGTGCACCTTGGCATAGGCGTCCTGCCCGTCATAGGAAGGATAGGTGATGCGCGCCGCATCGCCGCCGGCGGCCTGCCGCGCCATTTCCGCCTGGAACGCCGCCTTTATCGCCGTGCCCGGAAAGGCATAGTTCGGATTATAGGCGGCGAGCACCATGCCGGTCGCCGACTGATCCACGTTCAGGTAAGAGGCGAACAGGGTGTTTTCGAACCCGCCGGCGCGGAATTCCACGCCCAGGCGGTATTGCTGGTTGTTCACGCCATCGAGCCTCTGGCTCGTGTTGAACTGCTTCGTGTAGCCGTTGATATGGTTGGCGTTCGCCGCGATGCGGATGGCGAGGTGGTCCGCGATCACCGGGATGTTGACCACGCCGGTGAATTGCACGCGGCCATGATCGCCGACGGTGGCGTCGACCAGCCCGCCATAATGATCCAGCTCCGGCTTCTGCGGCGTGATGAGCACCGCGCCCGCCGCGCTCGACCGGCCGAACAGCGTGCCCTGCGGCCCGTTCAGCACCTGCACCGAGGCGATGTCCATGAACGGCGCGCTGGCGACGCCGCCGCAGCATGGGGCTTCCGCGAAATAGGAGGTGACGCCCGCCGTCAGGCCGCGCACGGCGAAGCGGGCGTTCAGATCGTTGAAATAGGATGCGATGCTGAGCGAGGGCGTGACGGTCTGGAGATCCGACACCGCCGTGATGTTGTTCCGGCGAAGCTGCTCCGCGTCGACGACCGTCACGGTGGCGGGCACCCGCTGCAGGTTTTCCTCCACGCGCCGCGCCGTCACGATGATCGTGCCAAGCCCGGCATCCGCATCGGCGGCCGGCGCGGCGGGGGGCGCGGCGGCCTGCTGGGCGGCGGCGGTCCCGGCGGAGAATGCAAGGGCCAATCCGGCAGCAGAAGACAGCAGGAGCTTCCTGGGCATCGTTCCTCTCCCATGTTGCGCCGCCGGCTCATGGCCGCACGGTCGTCTTCGTTATCGGGAACGCGCCGCTTTCAACGGCGCCGTCCCGCGGCTCACGCGTCTTTGGTAACGCGCTACCAAAGATACGGATA
>JAYRJH010000074.1:0-10058 GCA_041906415.1 Sphingomonas sp.
GCCGTTATCATCTGGTGCGGCAGGGGCAGGCCGGGATCGCGATCGCGCGCGCTTATGGGGTGCCATGGTCCCGCATCATCGCCGCGAACGGCCTGACCGAGCCTTATATCCTGCGCGCCGGCCAGCGCATCCTGATCCCCGGAGAGGCGCGCGCCTCCACCGCAGCCGAGCGCGCCGCCGCCTTCCGCCTCGACATCGACGACATCATCACCGGTGGCGAGCCGGCCGTGGCGCGGAACCAGCGGACGCCCGCGCCGCTCCCCCCGCCACGGGCACAGCCGCAACCACAGCCGCCCATGGCCACGCCGCGCCCCTCTATGCCGGTTCCGGCGCCGCCGATGGTCGCGGGCCAGTTCCTCTGGCCGGTCAGCGGCCAGGTGGTGCAACGCTTCGGCGCAAGCAAGGACGGCGACGAGCGCAGCGACGGCATCGAGATCGCCGTTCCGCGCGGCACCCCGATCCGTGCGACCGCCGACGGAACTGTGGCCTATGCCGGCAATGCGATCCGCTCGCTCGGCAATCTCGTCATCATCAAGCACGGCGATAGCTGGGTCAGCATCTACGGCCATGCCGACCGGCTGATGGTGAAGCGCGATCAGCGGGTGCGCAAGGGCGAGACGATCGCCCTTTCCGGCGATTCGGGCGAGACGGATCGGCCGGCGCTCCATTTCGAATTGCGCAAGGGCCGCAACCCCGTCGATCCGCTGACGCAATTGCCGCGCGGTTGAGGTGCGTGTAACGCGCATCGCATTATGACAGAGCTGAAGTCCGATCTGCTCCGCCTCCTTTCCGAGCGCGGCTATGTCCACCAGATGACCGATGCGGCGGCGCTGGACGCGCTCGCGGCGAAGCAGGTCGTGCCGGGCTATATCGGCTTCGATCCCACCGCGCCCTCGCTGCATGTGGGCAGCCTCGTGCAGATCATGCTGCTCCGCCGGCTCCAGCAGACCGGGCACAAGCCGATCGTGCTGATGGGCGGCGGCACCGGCAAGATCGGCGACCCGAGCTTCAAGGACGAGGCCCGCAAGCTGCTGGCGCAGGAAGGGATCGAGGCCAATGTCGCCTCGATCAAGCGCATCTTCGAGCGTTTCCTGACGTTCGGCGACGGGCCGTCCGACGCGATCATGCTCGACAATGCCGAATGGCTCGACCGGCTGGAATATATCCCCTTCCTGCGCGAGGTGGGGCAGCATTTCTCGGTCAACCGGATGCTGTCGTTCGATTCGGTCAAGCTCAGGCTCGATCGCGAGCAATCGCTTTCCTTCCTCGAATTCAACTACATGATCCTGCAGGCCTATGACTTCCGCGAGCTTTCGCAGCGCGCCGGATGTCGCCTCCAGATGGGCGGCAGCGATCAATGGGGCAATATCGTCAACGGCGTGGAGCTGACGCGCCGGATGGACGGCGTGGAGGTGTTCGGCGTCACCACGCCTCTCATCACCACCGCTGACGGCGGCAAGATGGGCAAGACCGTTTCCGGCGCGGTGTGGCTGCACGAGGATCAGTTGCCGCATTTCGATTACTGGCAATTCTGGCGCAACACCGATGATCGCGACGTGGGCCGCTTCCTGCGCCTGTTCACCGATCTCCCGCTCGACGAAATCGCGCGGCTGGAGGCGCTGGACGGGGCGGAGATCAACGAGGCGAAGAAAATCCTCGCCAATGAGGCAACCGCCATGTGCCGTGGACGCGACGCGGCGGAGCAGGCCGCCGAAACCGCGCGCCGCACCTTCGAGGAAGGCGCGAGCGGCGATGCGCTCCCGACCTTGACGGTGTCGGGCGAGGTGGCGCTGGTCGACGCGCTGGTCGGCCTGGGCTTCTGCGCGTCCAGGGGCGAGGCGAGGCGGCTCATCAAGCAGGGCGGCGCGCGTGTCGGCGGCGAGAAGGTGTCGGACGAAGCCGCCACGGTGTCGCCGGGCGCGGAGCCGCTGCGCATATCGGCGGGGAAGAAGCATCACGGGCTGCTGGTGGCGGGGCAAGGCTAACGCGGGCTTGACCATCCCCGGTGGCGGGGCGGTTGCGCGCTTCGGTGGTCTGGGCGCTGGGCGGAAGGATCGGCTGCCGGTTCGGCGAGACGATCCCGCCGGCGCTTTATTACGAGATGCTCGCCGCGCTCCGACGCTGATCCCCCGCCAGCGCGGCATCCAGCGCATCATGGTCGAGCTGTCCCTCCCAGCGCGACACCACCACGGTCGCCACCGCATTGCCGATGAAATTGGTGAGGCTGCGGCATTCGCTCATGAAGCGGTCGACGCCCAGGATCAGCGCCATCCCCGCGACCGGAACGGACGGCACGATGGAAAGCGTAGCGGCCAGCGTGATGAACCCCGCGCCCGTCACCCCGGCCGCACCCTTTGAGGAGAGCATCGCGACGCCCAGCAGCAGCAATTCCTGCCCCAACGACAAATGCACGTCGCACGCCTGCGCGATGAACAGCGCCGCCAGCGTCATATAGATGTTGGTGCCGTCGAGATTGAAGCTGTAGCCCGTCGGAACCACCAACCCGACCACGGATTTGGGGCAGCCCGCCTGCTCCATCTTCTCGATCAGCGAGGGCAGGGCGCTTTCGGAAGAAGACGTGCCGAGCACCAGCAGCAGTTCCGCCTTCAGATAGGCGATCAGCCGCAGGATCGAGAAGCCGCAGGCGCGCGCCACCGCGCCCAGCACCACCAGCACGAACAGCAGCGACGTGAGATAGAAGGTCGCCACCAGCGCGGCGAGATTGGCGAGCGTGCCGACGCCATATTTGCCGATCGTGAAGGCCATCGCCCCGAAGGCGCCGACGGGAGCCGCCTTCATCAGGATCGCGACGACCCGGAACACCGCCGCCGACACGTCCTCCAGCAAGGTCAGCACACGATGCCCACGCTCGCCGGTCGTCGCGAGGCCGATGCCGAACAGGATCGCGACGAACAGGGTCTGCAGGATGTTCCCGTCGACCAGCGCGGACAGCAGGCTCTCCGGAATGATCGCCATCAGGAAGCCGGTGATGCTCGTTTCATGCGCCTTGGCGGCATAATCCGCCACCTTGCTGGCATCGAGCGTCGCGGGATCGATGTGGAGTCCGGCGCCCGGCCGCACGACATTGGCCACGATCAGCCCCACGATCAGCGCGAAGGTGGAGAAGGTGAGGAAATAGGCGAAGGCCTTCGCGGCCACACGCCCCACCGCGCCCAGATCGCGCATCCCGGCGATGCCGGTCACGATCGTCAGGAAGATGACCGGCGCGATGATCATCTTCACCAATTTGATGAAGCCGTCCCCGATCGGCTTCATCGCCTCGCCGGTCGCGGGCCAGAAATGGCCGAGGATCACGCCCGCCGCGATGGCGATCAGCACCTGAAGATAAAGATGCCGATACCACGGCCGCCGCGCGGGCGAGGAGGTTTCCTGCGGTATTGCGATCATCTGCCTCCCCTTTTTCGCGCTCGGGCGGGGAGGCTACTTATCCGTTGATGGAGACGGGGGGAATCCCCAGCCGGGGGATTTCGATCGCCGGGCAGCGATCCATCACCACCTTGACGCCGGCGGCTTCCGCGCGGGCGGCGGCTTCCTCGTCGATCACGCCCAATTGCATCCATACCGCTTTGGCGCCGCTGGCGATCGCCTCGTCCACGGCCGCGCCCGCCATGTCCGAGCGGCGGAAGATATCGACCATGTCGATCGGCTCGCCGATCTGGGAGAGGTCACGGAACACGAACTCGCCGTGGATATGCTCGCCGGTGATCTGCGGATTGACCGGGATCACGCGATAGCCGTGGCGCTGGAGCGTCTCCATCACGCGATAGGAGGGCCGGTCCGGCCGGTCCGACGCGCCGATCATCGCGATCGTGCGCGTCTCCTGCAGCAGCGCGCGGATCGCGGCGGCGTCGGTCAGCGGCATCCTCTCCCCCTTCTTTTTTCGAAACTGGTCGGCTCGCGCCGAACATATCGGCGCGACCCGTGCCGCTCCTAACGCCCTCCCCCTGCTTCGGTTTCCAGCCAATGTGCGACCTGTTCCGCGATGGGACGAAACGTGCGATCCGAAGGATCGGCCGCCGGCGGCTCACCCGCGTCGGAGGCGCGGCGGATCGCGATGTCCAGCGGTACGCGGCCGAGGAAGGGAGCGCCCCGCTCCTTCGCCGCGGCTTCCGCTCCACCCCGCCCGAACGGGTCCGAAACCTCGCCGCAATGCGGGCAGGCATAGCCCGCCATATTCTCGATCACGCCGATCACCGGCACGCCGGCCTGATCGAACAGATCGATCGCGCGCGTCGCATCGATCAGCGCCAGATCCTGCGGCGTGCAGACGATCACCGCGCCTGCCGGCCGATGCTTCTGGATCATGGTGAGTTGCACGTCGCCGGTGCCGGGCGGCAGGTCGATCACCAGAGTATCCGCCACCCCCCAGTCGGCATCCATCAACTGCCCGAGCGCGCCCGCCGCCATCGGCCCGCGCCACGCGATCGCCTTTCCGGGCGCCACGAGCTGCCCCATCGACAGCATCGGCACGCCATAGCGCGTCTGGAGAGGCAGCAGCACCTTGTCCTTCGCCTCCGGCCGCATACCTTCCGCCGACAGCAGGCGCGGCTGCGAGGGGCCGTAGATATCGGCATCCACCAGCCCCACGCGCCGCCCGAGCCGCGACAGAGCGATGGCAAGATTGGCGGAAACGGTGGACTTGCCCACGCCGCCCTTGCCGCTCGCCACCGCGATCGCCCGGCGGCGCGGGCGCTCGGCGGTGACGACCACGCGCACCTCGCGGCCCGGCGCGGTCGCCGCCATCTTCACCGCCGCTTCCATCGCGTCGCGCGCCTTCGCGTCGAGCCCGGTGGCATCGAGCACCACGCCGACCCGGGCGCCATCCACCTTCACCGTGGCGCGCGCACCCGCCACCGCGGCCACCGCCGCCTTCACGTCATTCTGGTCCATATCCTGATGCGATACGGATGAAGTGCGCGCTTGGCACTGTTTTTCGTCGAGCCGCTACCTATAAGGGTAGGCATGACGATCCTTTCGCGCTGGTTCCGGCGCCCAATCATCCTGATGAGCGAAACCCCCGGCGGACCGTGGGGCAATGGCGGCGACGACGACAAGAGCGGGCCGCGCAATCCCTGGGCCGTGCCCCCCGGCGGGCGCAAGGGGCCGGGCAAGCCGACCGCGCTGGACGAATTCCTGAAGCGCGCGCGCGGCGGCAACGGCGGCGGCGGGCCACAGCTTCCGGCGGGCATGAACGCGCGCAACCTGTGGCTGATCGGCACGGCGGTGATCGTGGCCGCGTGGATATTGTTCACCTCCGTCCACCAGATCGGGCCGCAGCAACGCGGCGTCGTCACCTATTTCGGGCGCTATTCCGGCATATTGGAGCCGGGCATCCGCCTTACGCTTCCCGCGCCGATCGTCGATGTCGAGAAGATCGACGTGGAGCAGGTCCGCAACGACGATTTCCCCCGCGACGGCGGCGAGAACGTGCTGACCGGGGACCGCAACATCATCGATCTCGCCTATACGGTGCGCTGGCGGGTGGAGAATCCGCGCGACTTCGTGTTCGAGATCAAGGATCCGGAGGAAACCGTGCGCGCCACCGCCGAAAGCGCGATGCGCGCGGTGATTGCCACCACCACGCTCAACGAGGCGATCGGCGCCGGCCGCACCACGATCGAGGCGCGCGTCACCCGCGCGATGCAGCAGATCCTCGACGATTATCAGGCGGGCGTCCGGATTCAGGGCGTGTCGATCAAGCAGGCCTCCGCGCCCGCGAGCCTCGTGGACGATTTCAACGCCGTCACCGCCGCGCAGCAGGAGGCGGTGGCCAATCTCAACAACGCCCGCTCCTATTCGCAGCAGGTGATCGCCCATGCGCAGGGCGAGGCCGCCTCGTTCGAGAAGGTCTATGAGCAATATCGCCTAGCGCCGGAGGTGACGCGGCGGCGCATGTATTATGAAACGATGGAAGCCGTGCTGGGCAAGACGGACAAGGTGATCGTGGAAACGCCGGGCGTCGCGCCCTGGATACCGCTCGACAAATTGCGCAAGCTGCCCGATGCGCCGCCCGCGCAGGCGCAGGGAGCGCAACGATGAGCGTGTTCCGCAACCCCGTGGCGCTCGGCTTCGCGGCGCTCGGCGCCGTGATCGTCGCCGCCGCCACCTTCGCGATCATCCCGGAGACGAAGCAGGCGGTGGTCCTGCGCTTCGAGAATCCGGTCATCACCTATAACCAGTGGCAGCCGGGACAGGTGATCGGCGGGAACACCGGCGCGGGCCTGATCGCGCGCATCCCCTTCATCGACAAGATCGTGTGGGTGGACAAGCGCGTGCTCGACGCGGACCTCGACAACACGCTCGTGCTCTCCACCGATCAGCTGCGGCTGAACGTGGACGCTTTCGCGCGGTTCCGCATCGTCGATCCGCTGAAGGCGGTCACCTCCACCGGCTCCACCTCCGCAACGGAGGAGCGCGTGGCGGACCAGCTCCGCCCGCTGCTCGGCACGGCGCTGCGCAACGAGCTCGGCAAGGTGCCCTTCTCCTCCCTGCTCACGCCGGAGCGCGGCAAGGTGATGGACGCGATCCAGGAATCGCTCCAGCGCAACGCCCGGCAATATGGCGTGCAGATCGTGGACGTGCGAATCAAGCATGCGGACCTGCCGGAGGGCAGCCCGCTGGAAAGCGCGCTGCAATCTATGCGCACGGCGCGTCAGCAGGAAGCGAACACGATTCGCGCGCAGGGGCAGAAACAGGCGCAGATCGTGCGAGCGGACGCCGATGCGACCGCCGCGAAAATCTATGCCGACGCGTTCAGCAAGGATGCGGATTTCTACAATTTCTATCGCGCGATGCAATCCTATCGCCGCACGTTCGGCGCGGACGGCGGGCCGCCGCCTGAAGGATCGACCACGATCCTGATGTCGCGCGACAATGCCTATCTGAAACAGTTCGAAGGCACGGCAAAATAGGTGCCCGGCTTTCGGATCGTTCATATTCAATCGTCGTTCATCGACGAAAGGCCATGGGAAAGCGTCCGGCCGTTGCCGGATGATTGAGAGGAATATGAAGACCGTGCGCTACGCTTATGCCCTGACCGGCGCTCTCCTTCTCGGCGGCACCGCCGCCTCGCTGGCATTGCAGCATCCAGCCACCGCGGCGCAGGCCGCGCAGAACGAGCCGGGCACCATCAACGCCGGCGCGCCACGCCCCGGCGCGCCGATGAGCTTCGCGGACATGGTGTCGCGGCTCCAACCCGCCGTGGTCAACATCTCCACCGATCAGAAGGTGACGGTGCAGCAGCCGGCCAACCCGTTCGCCGGCACGCCCTTCGGCGATCTGTTCGGCCAGTTCGGCGGCGGCGGACGCGGCGGCGCGCCTGTCACGCGTGAGGCGCAGTCGCTCGGCTCCGGCTTCATCATCTCGCCGGACGGCTATATCGTCACCAACAACCACGTCGTGGCGGCGGGGATGCGTGGAGCGGTCGTCACCTCGATCCGCGTGACGCTGCCCGATCGCAAGGAATATGTGGCGAAGCTGATCGGGCGCGACGCCGCATCCGATCTCGCACTGCTGAAGATCAGCGCGCCCGGCCCGCTGCCTTATGTGAAATGGGGCGATTCGGCCCATGCGCGCGTCGGCGACTGGGTGATCGCCATCGGCAATCCCTTCGGGCTGGGCGGCACCGTCACCGCCGGCATTATCTCCGCCGTGCATCGCGTAACCGGCCAGGGCGGCGCGAACGACCGCTTCATCCAGACCGACGCGTCGATCAACCAGGGCAATTCCGGCGGCCCGATGTTCGACATGAACGGCAATGTGATCGGCATCAATTCGCAGATCTTCTCCCAGTCTGGCGGCAATATCGGCATCGGCTTCGCCATTCCGGCGGAGGAAGCGCGGCCGATCATCGACACGCTGATGAAGGGCGGCAGCGTGAAGCGCGGCTATCTCGGCGTCGGCATCCAGCCGGTGACGGACGATATCGCCGCGGCTCTCGGCCTGCCCAAGAACTCCGGCGAGATCATCGGCCGGATCGAGCCGAACGGCCCGGCCGCCAAGGCCGGCCTGCGCGCGGGCGACGTGGTGACGAAGGTGAACGGCACGCCCGTCACCCCGGACAACACCCTGTCCTATCTGATCGCCAATACCACCCCCGGCTCCACCGCGAAGCTGGATATCATCCGTGAAGGCAAGGCGATGTCGATCACGGCCAACGTCACCACCCGCCCGCCGGAGGATCAGCTCGCCGCCACGACCGGCGGAAGCGACGATTTCTCCGGAGACGATGACGGCGACGATTCGGGCGATCAGGCGGCGACCGCGCCATCCAATGCGATCGGTCTGACCGTCCAGCCGCTGACGCCGGCGATCGCACGGCAGGTCGGCGTGGATTCCACCGTGCAGGGCGTGGTCGTGGCGCAGGTCGATCCGTCGAGCGACGCCGGCCAGAAGCTGCGTCGTGGCGACGTGATCTCCGCGATCAACGGCACACCGGTGCGCACCCCGGCCGATCTCACGCGCGGCGTGCAAGCGGCGAAGGCGGCCGGGCGGCCGCAGGTGCTGCTGATGATCAACCGCGCACGCGGCCAGAGCGGGTTCGTGCCGGTCAAGATCAAGTAACACGGCTGGCATGAGAAAATGGGGCGTCGCGCGGGAACAGGCTCGCGCGGCGCCCTTTTCGTGCGCTAGACTGATCCAAGCCATCCTGCCGGATGACAGGGTTTTCACGGGGAGTTTGCATGACCGACGGCATCTTCATCGGCGCCGGGCAGGGCGGGGGCAATCCACAGGTGCTCCAGCTCAAGCGCGCCAACCGCCACGGGCTGATCGCGGGCGCCACCGGCACCGGCAAGACGGTGACGATCCAGGGCATCATCGAGGGGCTTTCGGGGCAAGGCGTCCCGTGCTTCGTCGCGGACGTGAAGGGCGACCTTTCCGGCATCGCCATGGCCGGCTCCCCGCAAGCCAAGACGCACGAGGCTTTCGCGCAGCGCGCCGCCGACATCGGCCTTACCGATTGGCATTATGCCGACAATCCCGTGCAGTTATGGGACCTCTACGGCGAGCAGGGCCACCCGATCCGCACCACGATCAGCGAGATGGGCCCGCTGCTGCTCGCCCGCCTGATGGACCTCAACGAGGTGCAGGAGGGCGTGCTGACCATCGCCTTCCACGTCGCGGACAAGGAGGGGCTGCTGCTACTCGACCTCGACGACCTGCAATCGATGCTCGCCAATTGCGCCGATCGCGCGGATGAGCTGACCGCCACCTACGGCAACGTCTCCAAGCAATCGGTCGGCGCGATCCAGCGCCAGTTGCTCCAGCTGCGCAGCCAGGGGGCGGAGCATTTCTTCGGCGAGCCGGCGCTCGACATGGACGATTTCATCCGCACCGACGACAAGGGGCGCGGCATCGTCAATATCCTTGCGGCCGACAAGTTGATGGCCAGCCCCAAGCTCTATTCCACCTTCCTGCTGTGGCTGATGAGCGAATTGTTCGAGCATCTCCCCGAGGTGGGCGACCCGGATAAGCCGAAGCTGTGCTTCTTCTTCGACGAGGCCCATCTGCTGTTCGACGAGGCGCCCAAGGCGCTGCTGGAGAAGATCGAGCAGGTCGTGCGGCTGATCCGCTCCAAGGGCGTGGGCGTCTATTTCATCACGCAGAACCCGATCGACGTGCCCGATACGATCGCGGGCCAGCTCGGCAACCGCGTTCAGCACGCGCTGCGCGCCTTCACACCGCGCGACCAGGCGGCGGTAAAGGCGGCGGCGCAGACCTTCCGCGCCAATCCGGGCGTGGACGTCGCCACCGCCATCACCGAGCTGAAGGTGGGCGAGGCTTTGGTGTCGTTGCTCCAGCCGGACGGGGCGCCCTCCCCGGTCGAGCGCACGCTGATCCGCCCGCCGCAGAGCCGCGTCGGCCCGATCACGCCGGACGAGCGCAAGGTGCTGGTGCAAACCGACGCGATCGGCGCGAAATACGACACGTTGGTCAACCGCGAATCCGCGCACGAATTGCTCGCCGCCAAGACCGCCGAGGCGGCGGCCGCCGCCTCCGCCGCGCGCGCGCAGGACGATGCCGAGAAGGCCGCCGCG
>JAYRJH010000075.1:0-10051 GCA_041906415.1 Sphingomonas sp.
GGGTGCCGAATAGAAGGAATCCGTGCCGCTGCAGGCGGCTATGGGGGCCGGACAGGCAGGGGTGACAACAAGACGATGAGAATCGCGTTCAAAGGATTGGCTCTCGCGGCCGGCCTGGCGCTGGCGGGGCTTTCTCCCGCCGTCGCACAGGCGCCAGCGGGGCAGGAGAGGGCCGCAACCACGACCGCCGCCGCAAGCGCGCCGGCGGCCGCCAATGCGTCGGCGCCCGCCGCCGCGTCGCCTGAACTGGCGATGGACGGCGCGCCGGCGATGACCGCGACGGAGCATGTCGGTCAGCCGACCGACGGCGTGATCCATCTTCAGCCGCAAGTCACCAAGGTCGGCCAGCGCGCGCATAATTTCCACAATTACATCCTCCTGCCGCTTATCACCGCGATCTGCGTGCTCGTGCTCGCGCTGCTTCTGTGGGTGTCCTTCCGCTATCGCGCGGCGCGCAACCCGGAGCCGTCCCGCACCAGCCACAATACCGCGATCGAGATCGTCTGGACGCTCGTGCCGGTGCTGATCCTCGTCGCCGTGGCCGTGCCCTCGATCGGGCTGCTCTCCGCGCAATACAAGCCCGCGCCGTCCAATGCCGTGACGCTGAAGGCGATCGGCAACCAATGGTATTGGAGCTACGAATATCCCGACAATGGCGGGATCGAGATCACCGCCAACATGCTGAAGGAAAAGAGCCAGGTTCCCGCCGGCGAGCGTTATCGCACCGATGCGGACGGACCGCGCCTGCTCGCCACGGACAATCGCGTGGTGCTGCCGGTTGGCGTGCCGATCCGCCTCATCACCACCGCCAACGACGTGATCCACAGCTGGGCGATCCCTGCTTTCTGGATCAAGCTGGACGCAGTGCCGGGGCGCCTCAACGAGACGAGCTTCACGATCGAGCGGCCGGGCCTGTATTTCGGCCAGTGCTCCGAGCTTTGCGGCGCGCGCCATGGCTTCATGCCGATCGCGGTGGAAGCGGTTTCGCCCGCCGAGTTCGCCCGCTGGGTGAAGGCGAAGGGCGGCACGATGCCGGGCGAGGCCAAGCCGGCCGAGGCTGCCGCGGCCCCTGCCGCCGCGGCGCCGGCCGATGCCGCCGCCAATGCAGCCGCGCCGGCCGCGAACGCCGCCGCTCCCACCACCAATCAGGCCGCGACCGCGAATGCGGGCCCGGCCGGCCCGACCGGACGCTGAGCCATGACAGATACCGCGATCCAACCCTCGGCGTTCGAGGCGCATCACGCGCACGATCACCATCATGACGCCGATCACAAGCCGGGCTTCTTCGCCCGCTGGTTCATGTCGACGAACCATAAGGACATCGGCACGCTCTATCTGATCTTCGCGATCTTCGCCGGCATTATCGGCGGCGCGATCTCGGGCCTGATGCGCGCGGAGCTGATGCATCCCGGCATCCAGTATCTCCAGGGCTGGGCAAGCTACCTGCACGGCGGCGAGGCGAGCCTCGACGAGTCACTTCACCTGTGGAACGTCCTGGTGACCGCCCACGGCCTCATCATGGTGTTCTTCATGGTGATGCCGGCGATGGTGGGCGCGTTCGGCAACTGGTTCGTGCCGTTGATGATCGGCGCGCCAGACATGGCCTTTCCGCGAATGAACAACATCTCCTTCTGGCTGCTGGTGCCGGCGTTCCTGCTGCTGCTGGCCTCGCCGTTCTTCGGCGGCGCGGGCAATGGCTGGACGCTCTATGCGCCGCTCTCCACTTATGGCGAGCCGGGGCCGTCCACCGACATGGCGATCCTGTCGCTCCACCTCGCGGGGGCATCGTCGATCCTCGGCGCGATCAACTTCATCACCACGATCTTCAACATGCGCGCGCCGGGCATGACGCTGCACAAGATGCCGTTGTTCGCCTGGTCGGTGCTGGTGACGGCTTTCCTGCTGCTGCTCGCGCTGCCCGTTCTGGCGGCGGCGATCACCATGCTGCTGACGGACCGCAACTTCGGCACGACCTTCTTCGATCCGGCCGGGGGCGGTGATCCGATCCTCTACCAGCATCTGTTCTGGTTCTTCGGTCACCCCGAAGTCTACATCATGATCCTGCCGGGCTTCGGCATCGTCAGCCACATCGTCTCCACCTTCAGCCGCAAGCCGGTGTTCGGCTATCTGGGCATGGCCTATGCCATGGTCGCGATCGGCGTGGTCGGGTTCGTCGTGTGGGCGCACCATATGTTCACCACCGGCCTGGCCGTGAACACGAAGATGTATTTCACCGCCGCGACGATGGTGATCGCGGTGCCGACGGGCATCAAGATCTTCTCGTGGATCGCCACCATGTGGGGCGGCAGCATCAGCTTCCGCGTTCCGATGGTCTGGGCGATCGGCTTCATCTTCATGTTCACCGTGGGCGGCGTGACGGGCGTGGTGCTCGCCAACGGCGGCGTCGACGATTACATGCAGGACACTTATTACGTGGTGGCGCACTTCCACTACGTGCTGTCGCTGGGCGCGGTGTTCTCGCTGTTCGCCGGCTTCTACTACTGGTTCCCGAAGATGTCCGGGAAGATGATGAACGAGTTCCTCGGGCACGTTCATTTCTGGGTGTTCTTCATCGGCGTGAACCTGCTGTTCTTCCCGATGCATTTCCTGGGCCTCCAGGGCATGCCGCGCCGCTATCCGGATTATCCGGACGGCTTCGCGCACTGGAACGATATCGCCACGATCGGCTATATGATCATGGCTGCGGGTCTTGCCGTCTTCTTCGTCAACGTCATCATCTCGCTGATCGCGGGGAAGAAGGCGGGCGATAATCCTTGGGGCGAAGGCGCCACCACGCTGGAGTGGACGCTCTCCTCGCCGCCGCCTTATCACCAGTTCGAAACGCTCCCGGTGATCGGGGACGATCAGCACCATTGATCGCACCTGCCTGACAAGGCGACGAAGCGCCTCGCGGGAAACCGCGGGGCGTTTTGCTTTTGGCCGGGTTCCGTTGCGCGGAGAAGAGATCGGGCGCGCGATCATCGGTGGGTCGAACGCGGGTTAACGGAACTCCTGGCTTCTGCCATGTTTGCGTGAAAGAGGATGGAGAGAGCGATGCCCGAATTCCGCATGATCGATACCGGCGCGTTGAAACTGCGCGTCGCGCTTGAGGGTGAGGGACCGTTGGTGCTAATGGTCCACGGGTTCCCGGAGAGCTGGTATTCCTGGCGGCATCAACTTGGCCCGGTCGCCTCGGCCGGGTTCACGGCGGCCGCGATCGACGTGCGCGGTTATGGCGGGTCGGACAAGCCCGAACCCGTTTCGGCCTATGCGATGGAGCATATGGTGGCCGATATCGCCGCTGTCGCCGCCGCATTGCAGCCGGATGGACCGGCCGTCCTGCTTGGCCATGACTGGGGTGCGCCGATGGTGTGGAATTCGGCATTGGTGCACCCGGATCGTTTCCGCGCCGTGGCGGCCCTTTCGGTGCCCTATGCTGGTGTGCCCTCGCGTCCGTTCACGGATACGTTCCGCGCTGCGTTCACGAGCAAGGGACGTTTCTTCTATCAGGAATGGTTTCAGACCGAAGGCCCGGCCGAAGCAGAGGCCGAGCGCGACGTGCGCGATTTCCTGCGCAAATTCTATTATGCCATTTCTGGTGATGCCCCCGAAGGCACCTGGCCGGACAAGCCGCATGGCGCGACTCTGCTGGAGGGGATGGTCGATCCCAACGTCTTTCCCGCATGGCTCACACCGGCTGATCTGGACTATTATGTCGGCGAATTCGAATCATCAGGATTCCGCGGGCCGATCAACCGCTATCGCAACCATGAGCGTGATTTCGAATGGCTCCAGCCCTATCGTGACCGCCGTATCGAGCAGCCTGCGCTATTTATCGGCGGTGGCAAGGATCCCGCGACCAATTTATTCGGCGCGATAGTGGACCCAATCGCGTTGATGCGTCCGCTCGTGCCGAAACTGGAAGGGGAGGTACTGCCCGGCTGCGGGCATTGGACGCAGCAGGAACGGCCGGAAGAAGTCAACCGGCGCTTATTAGGCTGGCTCGCACGTCTTTAGCTATGAAGTCCGGCGCTGCATGATTTTTAGTCTCGCAGCGTCTGGATTGAGTCCGATGCGCTTTCCGATTGGACGGTGATGGTTATGCTCGGATCGGCCGTTGTTCGGAAGAATGGGTGCAAGATGGCTTCAATCGTCACTCCCGTTCAAGCAGGAATGACGATGAACAACGCGAGCAACACGGATCGCTCAGGAGCGTCACAAGAAGCCGCGACGTGATCGTCGCGCGCCTCAAACCCGCTTCCCGGCCCAAAGGCGGGAAGCGGGGAGGAAGCATCAACCCTCGGTCTGCTGTGCAGCGACCTTGCGGCGGCCGCGCTGGCCGTTGCCTTCAGCCTTCGTCCCGGGCTTGCGGCCAAGACCGATCTTCTTCGCCATCGCGCGACGCGCTTCGGAATAGCTTTCGGCGACCATCGGATAATCGGGCTTCAGCCCATAACGCTGGCGATATTCCGCCGGAGTCAGGCCTTGGCCGGCAAGATGACGGCGCAACGTCTTATAGGGCTTTCCGTCGATCATCGAGATGATGAAATCCTTCGACGCGAGCGATTTCCGGACCGACACCGCCGGAACATATTCTGTCGCTGCTTCGGCCTGGGCAGGTGCTTCGACATCCGAGGAAAGATCGGAAACCGCATCATGCATTTTCTTGAGGAATGCCGGAACATCTTCACTCGATGCGCGGGTATTGGGATTCGATAGCCATGCGATCGTCAGTTCGGTGGCAAGTTCGACCGCGTTGGTGCTGATGGTATCTTCGCTCATGCGACGCTCCTTGAAAATCGTCGCAGCGTCATTAACGGGTAATTGTCTTGCGTCAATATAGCGCTGTCACTCGCGCTATATCGTTACTGTCCAAAAACAGGAATAAACCAATCGTTATCCCTGTTTCGAGATCCGGCCAGTCTGCCGGATACGATGAACCGTTGAATGTAAGGCGGTTGGACAACTTCCTATCGTGTGGGAAATGGGATCGTGATGACGATGCCTTTCCGTTCGATGGTTTTCTGTATTTTACTGGGAATTATCCCCCTCGTGATTTTCAGGATGGAAATATTTCGTCGCGGAAATATTTTTGATCCAATTGCTCCTGCTCATAATGCGCGCACCAGACGAACTCCGACCGCAAGCCACGGAACTGACTCGATCGTGCTCGGCTTCGCGCCGGGAACGGGAGAAAGGATCGTCGCCGCACCTTCCTGCGCCGCGATCAATCGCCCGAAGATGAAGCGGCCGGCAGTCGAGGGCGCAAGCACATCGCGGTTGAGCGCGCGGGCAAAAGCTTCGGGCGCAAGCATGTCACACCAGATTTCGTCCCCTGGGCGATATTCGCCTACTCCGGCTTCCACCTTGATCGCCACCGCTCCCGCTGTGGGCAGCGGTGGCGTGATCCGCGCCGGTCGCCGGGGAGCGAACGCGCCATTTGCCCCCAGAACCGCCGCCACAGCCAGATCGCTACGTTGAGGCAAGGAAACGAGATCACTCGCCTCCACCTTCAGCGCGGCGGCGATACGGTTGAGCCATGCGACGGAAACGGTGCGCGTGCCCGTTTCGAGCCGGCCGATCGTTTGCGCTGTGGTGGGCGGCACACAGCGGCGCGCGACTTCCTCCAGCGTCATCCCCTTTGCGCGGCGCACTTCACGGATAGCGGTTATCATAGCGGCATCCTAACCATATTGGTTTTATACTGTCCTACATTAACGCCGATGTGGCAAGGCGCTTTCGTGCTGGAGGAATCGGATGCGTGAGCTGGTGGAGATGGCGATCGATGGCCAAGGGGTGCGCGGCCCTGCACGACGCGGCGGGCGAAACGTTACGGTGAATGTCGCCGAATCGCCATTGTCGTGGCTCGCGGCGCGTGGGTTGGTCGATGCGCGGCAATGCGAGGCGGGGGAAAGGCTGCGGAGCGATTATGAGCGCGCTTCGATCGAGCCGGGAACGACGATGCGCTGGGACGTGCAACGCGTCGATGGCGGTGCAGGCGATGGCATGGACTCTACCATCGCGCAGATTTCGGCAAAGGGCCGTTTCGATGCGGCCATAGCAGGCGTCGGGCGCGGGCTGTCTGACATATTATGGCGCGTGGTATGCGCATGCGAGCGGTTGCCGGAAGCGGAGCGGGCGCTTGGCTGGCCCACGCGGTCGGGGCGTCTGGTGCTGACGCTGGCGCTCGATCGGCTCGCCGATCACTATCGATTGCGCTAGGAAGCACGCCATGCGGTTCGAGATCATCAAATGCCATGGATCGGGGAACGACTTTCCGCTGATCGACGCGCGGGGAATCTCGCTGGACGACGCTCAATGGGCGATTGTCGCGCGCGCGCTCGCGGATCGGCGCGGCGCGGTCGGCGGCGATGGCCTGCTGATCATGTATGACAGAGAGGGTCATATCGGATTCCGCATGTGGAATTCCGACGGGTCCGAGGCAGAGACGTGCCTGAATGGCGTGCGTTGCGTGGCGCGGATGGCGTTCGAACGGCTGGGAGTCGACCGGGCGACTTTGCATTTGATGCGTTCGACCGTGGACGTCTCGCATGAGGCGGACCTGGCACCCGGCGTCTATACCGTGCGGGAAGTGGCGGGGCCGGCGGAACTGGATATCGGTGAATGGCCGCTCCATGGCGAGGGGCATGAGATCGTGGAACGGCCGATCGCGAGGCTCGATCCGGTGCTGGCCTTCACCGCCATCGCCATGCCCAACCCTCATCTCGTGACATTTGTGGAGAAGATGGACCAGGGCACGCTGGTGCGGATCGGCTCGATCTGCGAATCCGCGCCGGATTGGTTGCCTAATCGTGCCAATGTGTCGTTCGTACGAGCGCTGGGGGAGGAGGCGATCTACGTCCGCACTTTCGAACGAGGCGTGGGGCTAACGGACAGTTGCGGCAGCGCCATGGCGGCGTCGGTCTTCGCGGCGGCGCTGACCGGGCGCGTCAGCTTCGATCATGAAGTGACGGTACGGAATAAAGGAGGGCTGGTTACGGCTCGCGCGGAGGGTGACGGGATGGTGGCGCTCAGCGGCAATGCGACATGGGAATGGGAGGGCGCGGTGAGTGTCGATCTTTCCAGCGGTGTCGCGGGTGACCTCGCCGTGACACGACATTTCAACGAGGAGATCGCCGCTTGGGCGAAAGTGGCGGAGACCAGCGCGGCGGCTGGATGATCATTCCTCGCCGAACAGGTCGCGCTGGGACTTGTCCAATTCCTCGGCATAGCGGCGGCGGACATAACTTTCGGTGACGATCCCCAGCACATGACCGGCTGGATCGAGCACAGCGAGTTCATCTGTCTGCGCCGCGTCGAACGCCTTCATCACCTCGCCGATATCCATGTCCGGCGAGAGGTTGACGTCCGTTCCATGGGCGAGTGTGGCGGCCGGCGCATCCTGATTCACTCCTTCTGCAAAAGCGGCAGCGGTGGTGAGTATGCCGGCATAACGCTCTTCCCCGTCGAGCAGCACGACGCGGCTGGTCGCGCCCAGCGGGAAGCGGCGTCGCAACTCCGTGATGCTGATATCGGCCGGCGCATGGGCAGGCCCACGCCGCATCATCCGCCCCGCAGTGAGAGTCTTCATCCAGCCCACGTCGCGTGCGCTCTTGATCGTTTCGCCACGCAAATGCAGACGCCAGGTCGAGAAGCTGTAACCGAACAATTCGCGCACCATCGTGCTAGCCACGAGCGAGGCGGCTAGTACTGCGCCGGTCAGGCTGAAATTGCCGGTGGCTTCCAGCACCAGCATCGCCATGGTGAAGGGGCCGCCGACCACCGCCACCGCCAGCGCCGCCATGCCGACCAGCGCGGCGTTGGCGGGATCGAGGATCGGGAAGCCCACCGCCCATGCCAGCCCGTCCGCGTAGAGATGCCCGACCAGCGTGCCCAGGAACAGCGAGGCGAAGAACAGGCCGCCCCGGAAGCCGAAGCCGAGCGACACGATCGACGCCAGGCTCTTCGCCAGCAGCACGGCGGCGATGAAGCCGAGCGGCAGCGCGGACATCATGTCGATATGGAGCGCGCTGTGCCCGGCCGAGAGCACCTGCGGCGACCAGGCGGCGATCGGGATCAGCAGCAGCCCGCCCAGCGCCGGCCGCGCCCAGCCCGCGACGCGCGCCCGCGCCACGCCCTCCACCAGGGTCACGGCGCGCATGATCGCGATGCCGTAGAGCGCGCAGATCGCGGCCAGCCCGGCATAGACCACATAGCCGAAGGTGTGGATCGCCGGCCCCGGCTCGACATGGACGATATAGGGCACGACGCCCAGCCGCTGCGCCACCTGCGCCCCCGCCAGCGAGGCCGCCGCGACGGGCGCGATGGCGGCGGGGGTATAGGCGCCGATCACGATCTCGAAGGCGTAGAAGGCCCCGGCGATCGGCGCGCCGAACGCCGCCGCGATCGCCGCGCCCGCGCCCGCGCCGACCAGAACCCGCATGTCCCCGCGCCTGAGCCGCAGCCAATGCCCGCCGACCGAGCCGAGCACGCCGCCGATCTGGGCATAGGCCGCCTCCAGCCCGACGGACGCGCCGAAGCCGTTGGAGAGCATCGTCTGCCCCGCGATCACCGCGCTGTCCGGCACGGACATGCGGCCGCCGTGCAGCGCATTGGCCTCCACCGCGTCGACCAGCGAGCGGCGGCGCGCCCGCACCGCCCAGCCGAACAGGGCGAGCACCGCGCCGCCGACCGGCAGCACCAGCAGCCGCGCGGGCGCGATATGCTCCGCCCCGCTCAGCCGCACGTCGGCGGGCAGGCCGAACAGGAGGTGCTGGATGGTGCGCGCCAGCCCGCCGATCAGCACCGTGCCCAGCCCGGCCGCCATGCCGACCGCGATCGCCAGCGCGATGAACACGAACTCGCTGGTCCGCACCCGCCCGCGCAGCCAGCGCATCCACGCCGGCGCGCGGCGCAGCGCGCGCGGCGTGGCGTGGATCAGGTGCGGAGGGATCAGGTGCGAGGGCGGACGCATCGCCGAAAGCTATGTTGCCGAACGGGCGAGATGTCCACGCGTGATATCGAAGCCGGCGCGGGGGCGCCGACCGTCCTGAATTGGAACCATTCCGCCGCAATCGCGCATCGATGCGCGATTGACGAGGAAACACTGGGTAAACTAGATGTTAACGAACATGCGATGCGATTTGGCGCATCGTGTCCAGGCGCCGCGGGCGTTGCCCAAGGCGAAGTCAGGGATGAATTGGCAATGAAGATCACGGCAATGGCGGTGGCTGCGCTCGGCGCGGTTACCATGGCGGGAACCGCCGATGCGGCGACCTATGTCGTCCCCGGCACCTCCAATCCTTTCCTCGCCGGCGCGCCGAGCGGCGCCAGCGTCACCATGAACGGCTATACGGATGATGCCGCGACCAGCTCGCCCATCGCGATCGCCGTCAGCGCCGGCCAGACGCTGAGCTTCCTGGCGACGGGCGGGGTGAGCAACTGCCCCGGCTGCGCGATTTCCGGCCCGGGCGGGGCGGGCGCCACCACTTCCTATTCCGTCACGGCCAACGGCTTCACGCCGATCGTCAACGGCTTTTCGAATCTGCCGCTCAACGCGCTGATCGGCGTTTTCAACAACAACGGCACCGCGAACGATCCGTTCGTCATCGGCTCGAGCTACAATATCGTCGTTCCGACCGGGGCGACGATGCTCTACCTCGGAACGGTGGACAGCTATCAGTGGGCGAATAACATCGGCGGCTTCGCCGTGGATGTCGCCGCCGCCGTGCCCGAGCCGGCGACCTGGGCGCTGATGATCCTCGGCTTCGGCGCGATCGGCGCGACGATGCGCCGCCGCCGCGTGGCCGAAACGAAAGTCCGCTTCGCCTGAAACGGGTGAAAGGACGAGGAAAAGGGCCGTCGGAGACATCCGGCGGCCCTTTTCTTTTGGCGATCGTCCCGCTCGCGGCGCTTCCTTCCGTGAAGTCCGTTTCGCGCCCTCTCCGCATGGCGCGCCCGATCATGCGAACCAAATAGGAACATTCTGCTTGACAGCGCAACGCTGTTATGGCACAAAACAGGAACGCTGACGAATTGCGACTCACACGGG
>JAYRJH010000076.1:0-10005 GCA_041906415.1 Sphingomonas sp.
CCCATCACGACGCCACCGGCAAGCGCGCCCCCGGCAAGCGCGCCCCCCTCCGGCGCGCCCCGGACCTCGGCGCGCGCGCTGGCGCCGCTACCGCCGCAGCCGCCGCGTCCCGCGCCGCAGCCCGAAACGGCCGTTCTTCCCGAAGCGCCCCGCGACACACCCATCGTGCCCGACACGCTCGTCACCGTCGCCGGCATGACCGAAGCACGCGTGCGCGAAGCGCTCGGCGTGCCCACCAGCACGAGCCAGCGCGCCTCGCAGAAGATCTGGCGTTATCAAGGCAAGGGCTGCGCGGTCGAGGTCGTCTTCTTCCTCGATGTCACCAACAACCGCTACGCCGCCCTCGATCATAAGACCCTGGGCGCCTCCGGTCCGTGTCTGCGCGCGGTGCCGGCCCTCCCGCCGCAGAACTGAACCCGATGCCGCACGACGAAAGCCTGTCCCATCACCTCGAGTCCGGCCGAAGCGCCGCCATCGTCCAGCTCATCGTGCTGATCGCGGTGTTCGTCGCCGCGCCGCTCCTGATCTATGGCCTCATGCGCGCGCTGGAGATGGAGCGCGAAACCGCGCGCTTCCAGATCGTCGAGACCCGCGCGTCCCTCATGGCGGACGGTCTCACGCCCGTGCTCGAAGCGGCGACTCCCGCCGAGGCGGAAGCGCTCGCCGGCCATCTCGCGCGCTTCCAATCGGACGACGCCGCGGTGAAACTCTTTTTCCGGCCGCCCGCCGCCGCGGACTCTTCCGGCGTATTTTTCATCGCCAGCAGCGCGCCGCTCGGCGCCGAGGCGCTGCGCGCCGAAACCGCGCGTCTGCAAAAGGCCGGGCTCATCACCTATCTTACCCGCACCTGTGCTGAGAGCGGGCCGCGTCCGCCCGCCATCACCGCCGAGGGCGATACCCTCACCGCCGCCGTGCGCGTGCGCAGCCCCTACGGTTGTTGGGGCATCGTCGGCGATTTCGTCGCGCCCGCCGCCGCGCCGCTTTGGTCGCAGCGCGTCTTCCAGATCATGGCTGCCGGTTATGCGGGCCTGGTGCTGATCGCGCTGACCAGCGCCATCCGCCTCATGATCGCCCTGGGCCGCGCGCGCCGCGCCGCGCAAGGCGACGTGCTCCCCTGCCGGGTCGAGCCCATGATGATGCTGGTGGCCCCGCCATCGCTGGCGCAGGACAACGTGCCCCAGCCGCCGGAAACCGTCGCCGCCGAAGCACCCCCACCGCAAGCCATGCCTCAGCCCGAACCCGCGCCGGAACTCGCCACCCCAGCCGAAACGCCCCCAGAACTAGTGCAGGAACTGGTGCAGGAACCGCCGCTCGCCGCGGCGCAGGCCGCCGACGACAGCTTCACACCCGAGGTCGATCCGCTCGCCGGCGGCGCGCGCTCCGAGCTGCTCGATCCCGCGCGCGAGGTCATCAACCTCTCGACCATCGTCGCCGACTATCTTCGCCAGGAAACCGGACGCCTGGGCGCGTCCGCGGCGCGTCTGCAAAGCCAGGTCGAACGCGGCATCGTCATGCGCGGCCGCGCCGACTTCGTCCGCACCATCCTCGGCGAGATCATCGGCGGCGCGGTGAAGGACGGCGGCGAGGTGCGCGTCGCGCTGTCCACCACCATGGATGAAAATCGCCGCCGCGCTCTTCTCTCGATTGTGCAAAGCGGCGGCCACCTTCCCGAACTCGGGCGCCTTCCGCTCATCAAGCAATTCGTCTCCGCCCTCGGCGCCGTGAGCGCCGAGACCCGCGACGGCGCAACGGCGGTGATTCGCGTCGCCTTTCCCGCGTGAGCGATAGCGCCTCTTCGCGTAACGCGACCAGCGTGACAATCGCGTAATCGAATTCACCTAGTCGTGCGGTCATGCGGCGGGAACAACAACTCCCCCTGGCTGGACGCATTTCGCTCGCTCCCCCAAGAACGAAACGGGGGCTTTCCTAACGGCAAGCTTATCCGTGTCGCGTCATCCGGCGCCGTTCACAGGCGTCAATTGGGGAGTTGTGAATTTGTTTGTGCGAGTCTCGTCTTCCGTTGTCCTCGGATCTCTCATCGTGTGCGCCGCCGGCGCCGCTCATGCCGCCGACATTCTCGTCGGTCCCACCCGCCTCACCAAAACGCTCGCCGCCGCGGTGGCGTCCGCCAAGGCCGGCGACCGCGTGCTGCTCGATGCCGGCACCTATCTCGACGACACCGCCACGGTGAATGTGCCCCTGACCATCGAGGGCGCGGGCGGCGGCGCCACCTTGTCCATGACCAAGAATATCGCCAACGGAAAAGGCATCATTGTCGTCAACGCCAATCTCACCTTGCGCAACCTCACGCTCCAGGGCGCGAAGGTCACCGACGCCAACGGCGCAGGCATCCGCATGCAGGCCGGTGCGCTCACCGTCGACAACTGCGCCTTCGTCGGCAATCAGAACGGCATCCTCGCCAATCCCAATACCGCGTCGACCATCACCATCGCCGGCTCGCGCTTCACCGGCAACGGCACCGGCACGGGTTATACCCACGCCATCTACGCCAACGAGATCGGCCAGCTCACCGTCACCGGCAGCACCTTCGGCGCGCAGAACGGCGGCCACGGCATCAAGAGCTGCGCCCTCAAGACCACCGTGGTGCAAACCATCATCGACGACGGCGTCACCGGCTCCAGCGCCTACGCCATCGATCTCGCCAACGGCGGCGTGGGCGTGATCGACGGCATCACCGTCACCCAGGGCGCGAAGACCCAGAACCCCGCCATGATCGGCTACGGCGCCGAGGGCAATCTCAAGGCCACCAACAGCCTCGTGGTGCGCAACTCCGGTTTCACCAACCAGTTGTCGTCCCCGTCGTCATCGGCGGTCTATAATTTCACGTCGTCGGTCAGCGCCGCGCTCACCAACAACACCTTCACCAATGTGGCGCTCCCGCTGCGCGGACCGGGCACGATGTCCACCACGCCCATCGCGGCCGCCAGCCCGACGCTGCGTCAGGCCACCGTGTTCTCCACTGCCCAGGGCGACACCACGTCGTACTTGCGCTTCTTCAATACGGGCGCGGCGGCCGGATCGGTCGATGTCACGCTCTACAACGGCGTCACCGGCGCGAAGGCCGCCGCCTGGACCAGCCCCAGCATTCCCGTCAACGCCGCGCTCGAGGTGCCGGTGGCCGTGCTGGAATCCGCGGGCGGCGTCACCACCAAGCCCGCGTTTTATGTCGCCGCCGTCGCGCCCGGCATCACCGGCAGCTTCCAGCACATCGTCTACCGCGCCTCGGCGGACTCTTTCGCCAACCTCAGCGCCTGCGATACCGGGCTCACCACCAACGCCGGCAAGCTCGCCCATGTGCACAGCTCCGCCGCGGACGCGACCTTCCCCAGCACGCTGGTGTTCTACAATGCCGCGGCCGCATCGGCGGCGGCGACGGTCGGGGTCTACGACGCCCGCACCGGCGCGCGGCTCGGCGCTTACGCCACGCCCGCTATTCCGGCCGGAGGACAGGTGATGATTGGTGCGGCGGCCCTTGAAGCCGGCGCGCGCATCACGCCCGGCACGTCGATCAGGGACTATACCGTGAAGCTGGAAAGCGCCTTCACCGGCACCGTGCAGCACCTGCTCAACAACCAGGCGGCCGGCGTGCTCGCCGACATGACGGCGGCTTGCCCTTTGAAGTAGGCCCGCCGCAGGACGAGGACCGGGACAACGACGCTAGAAGGGGTAGGCGGGCCCGTTGTAATAGCCCGACAGCTCGCTGATCTCCTTCGGCGTCAGCTTTTTCGTGATCGTACGCATGCGCGCGTACAGATCGTTCCGCCGTTCGCCGCTCGCGAAGGCTTTCAGCTGCGTCTCGATATAGGTGGGATACTGCCCCGCCAAATTCGGCGCTTCCCACGGCCCGCCCGCGCGCGTCTCGTGGCACGACACGCAGGCCGGCAGCGCGCGCGACGTGTCGCCGCGTTTGATCAGGTCCAGGGTCGCCGGCGAGATCGCCGGTGTTTCCGGATTGTTGTAATTGCGCGCCTTCAGGCCGCCGAAGTAGGCCGCCAGGTCGCTCATCTGTTGATCGTCCAGGCCCTCCACGATCGGGATCATGGCCTCGTTCACGCGCACGCCCGCCTTGATGTCCTTCAGCTGCTTGAAGATCGCGCGCGGCGATTGCCCGGCGATGGTCGGGATCGTCGCCGGGTCCGAGGACTCGCCGTTCGGCAAGTGGCAGCCGCCGCACACATCGGCGGCCAGGGCTTCGCCCTTGGCGGCGTCGCCGCTTGCGATCACCAGCCGCGTCGCGCGGTCGATCGCCACCGTCGAGCCGCTGGTCTGCAGCGCCACCGGCTTGGCGGTGTCGACCGTCAGGCCCATCGCGCGGCAGATCGCGGCGAACACGTCCAGGCCTTCTTCGCGGCCCAGCACCGCCGGGATCGCGACGAAGGCAAGGCCCGCGGCGACAAGCGCGGTCGCGCCGATAAGGGTGACCGCCTTCGGCGTGAAGGAGTCGCGGTCCGGTTTGGGATTATTTTCCACGGGATTATTGGCCATTGACGCGATGCACCAGAGCGGAGGGAGGATTCACGATGAACGAGTGCGCGATCGGCATGGCGTAGGCGGCCGCCATCAGGATCACCACCAGCACGTTCCACACCCGGAAGCCGTTCAGCGCCGCCGGCGCCGCCAGGCCCGGATGCAGCGCCACCGAATACTGCATCGGCGCGGCATCGGCCTGTTTGACCTCTTCGGTGTGGAAGCGGGCCAGGTTCACCAGGAACAACACGCCGCTGCCCACCAGGATCGCGCCGCCGATCAGCGACGCGGTCATCCACGGCGCCCACCAGGCGATGGTCGGATCGCTATAGTCGAACTGCGCCACGCGCCGCCATTGGCCGGCCATGCCCAGAAGGTGCCACGGCAGGCTCAGCACCATCATGCCGATGGCCCACGACCACAGCTGTACGCGCTGATGAAGCAGCGACGGCGCCGCGCGGCCCGTCAGCTTCGGCCAGATTTCATAGGCGATGGCGAAATACATGATCACCACGCTGCCGCCGAAGATCATGTGGAAATGCGCGGTCACCCACGAGGTGTTATGCACCATCGCGTTCATGCCGTAGCTCATGTTGATCAGGCCGCCGAAGCCGCCGAACCACAACATGAAGAACGACAGGCCCGTCGCCAGCACCATCGGCTCTTTCCACGGCAGCGCGCCGACCCAGCCCAGAAGGCCGGTGCCGCCGCGCAGGCGGCCAGCGGTTTCCATCGACGCCGTCACCGTGAACACCGTCAGCAGCGTCGGCAGCGCCACCAGCACCGTCAGCACCATCTGCACGGCCTTGAAGCCGCTGGACGGATGCGGGTCCATGAACAGGTGATGCAGGCCCACCGGCAAGCCGTAGATCAGGAATGCGACGAAGCTGATGCGCGCCATGGTGTCGCTGTACAGCCGTCCGCCCGCGCGCTGCGGCGCCATCGTGTAGAAGGCGATATAGGCCGGCACCAGCCAGAAGTAGACGATGGCGTGCAAGGTCCATGAGAACAGCGTGCGCGTCAGGCCCACGTCCACCGCGTCCGTCAGACCGAACGCCGCCGGCAGCACAACGAACACGATCTCGGCCGCGACGCCCACCGTCGTCCACAGCCACAGCACCGCGTTGGCCGTGGTCGCGAACATCGCCAGCGGCACGGACTTGCCCGGGTTCTCGCGCTTCCACTGGCTCATGGCGATCAGCATCAGCACGCACCAGATCCAGGAATCCGCGACAACCAGAACCAGGCCCACGTAGAACCACGGGCTCGCGGTCAGCGGCGGATAGAAGGTGAACAGCACCGTTGCGTTGCCGGTGATCACCGTCGCCACCACCAGCACCACGCCCAGAATTCCGGCGAAGAACCCGGCCCACGCCAGGCGCGGGAAGGGCAGGGGACGCTTCAGCGCCGTCTCGGCCACGAAATAGCCGAACCCCATGATGAAGAAGGTCGTCAGCACATAGCCCATGGCCGAACCGTGGGCGGTCACCGAGATGAAATAGTTTTCCGACGAGGCCAGCGGCGCGGCGAACGGGCTGCGCACCCACATCTGCCACAGGCCCAGGATCAGCGCCCCGCCGAACGCCGCGAAGGCGGTCCACAGGTTCGCCAGCATTAAACGGCTATGGTTCGGCACAGAGCGCCCTCCCATCGGCATCGGGTTTGAATTCGTTCACGGGCACCACGCGCACCTTCGCGATCATCTGGCTGTGCCCGAGCCCGCAGAACTCGTGGCACGGCATCAGCACGTCGCCCGCATGTTCGAAGGTCGTGCGCACGCGGCTCACATAACCGGGGATCACCATGGTGTTCACATTCGTGCCCACCACCATCAGGCCGTGGATCACGTCCGGGCTCACGACGCGGAAGGTCACCGGCGTGCCTTGCGGCACCACCACGCAGGACGGCGCGAAGGAGAACTGCGTCGTCACCAGGCGCGTCACCACGCCTTTGCCTTCCAGGCGCGTGCCCAGATTGTCCTCGGCGAACTCGCCGCTGACATGGATGGTCGCCGGATCGATGGTTTCGATGTTGGACGGAGGATTCAGATTGAATCCCACCGACGCGGTGACGATGGCGGCGATCAGCAGCACCGTGACCCCGCCCATGGCCAGGGCCCAGCGGCGTTCGCTGCGCTCGATGGAGAGTTCGTCGACCGCCATGTCAGCCCACCGGTCCGCGCGGCAGGAAGACAAAGAAGTAGACCAGCAGCCAGCCGATCACCAAAAGCCCAACCGCCGTGCCCGCCAGCGCGAACGCGCCCTGCGGCACGTCCCTCAGCTGGCGCGCGGCGGCATCGCCGCTCGCGTCATCGGCGGCGTTTCCTGGCCCGGCGATCCCCGCCGCGCCCTCGCGCGCTCTCAGATCCATGAAAATGCCCCTGCAAGTTGCCCGCCGAAACCTCGCGCAACCCCCTGCCGGCGACATTGATCCCCATCAACGGCTCCGTAAGACTACGGATGCCTCCCGCGCGTTTCAGCCTTGTGTTTGACGCATGTCAAAAAACCGGGCGCGCCCCTCATTCAGTTTCTCCTCCCCTGAAAGGGGCGGCGGGTGAACTCCGCGAGAATGGGGCGCGCGGTGATGGCGCGGCCCCCAGCCTCAGCCGCAGGGAGGGGTCGTTTTTCTGTCATCACCCGGCCCCCGGGTCCGCGCGAAGCGCGCGACCTCAAGAGCAAAACCGTCCGGGTGATCCATCTCGCCAAGGACGGAGGGGCGTTCCTAGTTATCCCGCCACGCCGTCGCCAGCATCGCCGTCAGCAGATCCCCATAGCTCCATCCGTGCGCCCGCGCCGCGAGGGTCGACAGACTGTCTTGATCCTCGCGCCCGGGCCGGCCCGCGCCGGTCAGGTTCGGCTTCATGTTGAGATCGAACAGCACCGGCGTCCCGGCGGCGTCGCAGCGGCAGTCGATCCGCACCGCGGCGCGCGCCTTCACCAACGCCGCGGCCTCTTCGCACTGGCGCATCATGCGCGTCACCGCCGGCGCGGCCCATTCCTCCGGCGTCAGCGCGCGGCTGTTGCGCGTCACCGCCACCACGCCGTTATACGGCGCCACGCCGTCATGATGATTGAAGCGCAGCACCGGCGGCAGCGCGCGGAACCCGTCCGGTCCTGACTCCGGCCCTGCTCCTGTCACCGGCAGCCCCGACACCGGCAATACAGTCACCGTCATCTCCGCGCCGCTCAGGTACTGCTCGATCATCACCGTGTCGCCGAAGCGCCGCGAGGCGATCAGCTCCGCCGCCGCCGCGCGCAACGCCGCGAGGTCGCCGACGCGGCTTACGCCTTGGCTGCCGCGCCCGCGGATCGGCTTCACCACCAGCGGAAACACAAGGCCCGCCGCGCCCAAGACGTCCTCCGTCAACGCCTCCACCTCCTCATGCCGCGCCAGGATCGACGCGGGCAGGGGAAGCCCGTGCGACCTCAGCATCGCATTGGTGGCGAACTTGTCGTCTCCCGCCTGCTGTGCCGCCGGAGGCTGGCCCACGATCAGGTGCGTGCGCAGAAAGGGCGTGATCGGGTGCCCCTCGAACAGCACCGTGTTCGCCCACAGCACCGCCGCGCCGCGCGCGGCCGCCGCGGCAATGCCCTCCGCCGTGTCCGGAAAGCTCCAGTCCGCCTGCACCGCCGGATCGGGCCGCGCCGCCGGTGTCACCACCTCGATCCCCAGCGACTGGAGACAGAAGCCGATGTCCGCGCAGCTGTCGGCGTAGCCGCCGGGCTTCGCGTCCTTGCGCAAGCCGCCGATCTCCGGCGGCGGCAGCCCCTGATACAGAAGGGCGACAGGTCCGCGCGGCAAACCGGCTGCCACGCGCCTCAGCCTTTCCGCGCCGCCGGCTCCACGTCCGTCATGCTGCGGCCCGCCGTCTCGCGCATCGTCACCGCGGCGATCAGCGCCAGCGCCGACACCCCGACGATGTAATAGGCCGGCGACAGCGTGTTCGCGGTCTTCAGCAGCAGCCACGTGCCCACGAACGGCGCCGTGCCGCCGAACAGCGTGTAGCCGATGTTGAAGCTCATCGTCGCCCCGGTCACGCGCGTGCGCGCCGGGAACATCTCCACCACCGCGATCCCGAACGCGCCCCAGAAGAAGCCGTAGTTCATCGCCAGCAGCGACTGGCCCAGCAGCGCCGCGCCGAAGGTCGCGCTGCTCGCCAGCATGAACGCCGGGATGGTGAGCAGCAGGCTCAGCACGATCGTGCACAGGATCACCGGCTTGCGCCCGTAGCGGTCCGACAGCGCGCCGCCCGGCCAGTAGCTGACGAAGGCGATGAACATCGCGATGCCGTTGGACAGCAGCGCGTCGCCGCGCGATAGACCGGTCTCCACCAGATAGGTCACGAAATAACCGCTCAGCGAGTAGAACCCCAGCGACGAGAACGCCGCGAGGCCGAACGCGCGCACCATCGACGAGGTTTGCTGTGTCGCCGCTTCGCGCAGGGGCGAGGTCGGCACGCCGTCCGCCGCCACCACGTTCTCGAACGCGGGCGATTCATCCACGATCCGCCGGATATACAGCCCCACCAGCGCCAGCGGTCCGCCCAGCAGGAACGGGATGCGCCAGCCCCACGACTGATAATCCTCGGGCGCAAGGCCGTTCGAGAACGCCAGCACCACCGCGGCCGCCGCCACCGGCGCCGCCGTCGAGAACGAGAAGGTGAACGCCACATAGCGCCCGCGCTGGTGCGCCGGCGCATGTTCGGCGACGAAGGAGTTGGAACTCACCGTCTCGCCCGCGGCCGACAACCCCTGCATCAGGCGGCACACCACCAGCAGGATCGGCGCCAGGATTCCGATCTGCGCATAGGTCGGCAGCAAGCCGATGCCCACCGTCGCGCCGCCCATCAGCAGGATCACGATGGACAGCACGCGCCGCCGGCCGATCTTGTCGCCCAGCGTTCCGAACACATAGGCGCCCACCGGGCGCGCCAGGAAGCCCACCGAATAGATGGCGAAGGTCGCCAGGATCGCCGCCGTCGCATCGCCCTTCGGGAAGAACAGGGCCGCGATGGTCGCCGCCGAATAGGCGTACACGACGAAGTCGTACCACTCCACGAATTGCCCGATCGCCGCCGACGACAACACGCGCCTGAATGAGCGCCTCTTGTCCGCATCCCCGCTCGCCAGCGTCACATCTCTCTCCGTCGTCTTCTGTTCATCTGTCTGGGCGCCGCCGCGCCGCACCCGCCGCCGGTTGCCTCCGCCATGGGAGAAGGGGGCGGAACCGAACCGGGCGAGGGACGCGCTCTCTCACGTGCCGCTACCGTGATCCACCGGCGGCGGCAATCGAGCGGGGAACGGTATCCCGCGCCTCGCGCTTTTGGGAGAAAAATGCTGCGCGACCATGGGTTTGTAACACGCTGTCACACGCCGAACCGGCTAGTCCGCCGGTCCGAAGGGCCGTTGCGCCGCGTTGCGTCGCGCCCCGCCCCAACACGGCCAGCGCGTCCCCAAATCGGCGCAAAATGTCCCCAAAATATTGACAACGCGGGTGGCCCGTTTTAAGATCGCCGGT
>JAYRJH010000077.1:0-10001 GCA_041906415.1 Sphingomonas sp.
GTCATCAAGAGCCAGGACCGCCGCGAGCCGTTCGAGCGCGAGAAGCTGGTCCGTTCGATCGGCGTCGCCGCGCGCAAGCGCCCGGTGGACGGCGTGGCGATCGAACGGCTCGTCTCCGGCATCCAGCGCCAGCTCGAAACCAGCGGCGACGGGGAAGTGACCTCCAAGCGGATCGGCGAGATGGTGATGGAGGGGTTGAAGGGCCTCGATTCGGTCGCCTATATCCGCTTCGCTTCCGTCTATCGCGACTTCAACGAGGCGAAGGACTTCGAGGAATTCGCTGGCTCCGTCGAGGAGGCGGGGCGCGGATGAGCGCGAGCCCTACCCCCGTCATCGTCCTCGTGCGCCCACAGCTGGCGCAGAATATCGGCAAGGCGGCGCGCGCGATGCTGAATTTCGGGCTGGCGGAGATGCGGCTCGTCTCCCCGCGCGACGGATGGCCCAATCCGCTGGCGGGGCCTGCCGCCTCAGGCGCGGACATCGTGCTGGAGCAGGCGCGGCTTTTCGACAGCGTGGCCGATGCGGTGTCCGATTGCGCGCACGTCTATGCCACCACGGTGCGCAAGCGCGGCGTGACCAAGCCGGTGGTCACGCCCGAGGCCGCCGCGCGCGAGATGCGCGGCGCGCCCGAGCGCTCGGCGATCCTGTTCGGGCCGGAACGCTCCGGGCTGGAGACGGACGACGTGGCGCTGGCGCGCAAGATCCTGACCGTGCCGATCAATCCGGAGTTCGGCAGCCTCAATCTCGCGCAGGCGGTGATCCTGGTGGCCTATGAATGGTCGAAGGGGGAGGCGCTGGCCAGCCCGCCGGAAACCGACCTCGCCCCGCCGGCCCCGCAGGAGGAGCTGGAGGGCATGATCGGCCAGCTCGACCGGATGCTGGAGGAAGCGAACTTCTTTCACCCGCCCGATCGCACGCCGGCGACGAAGCGGACATTGCGCACCCTGCTCACCAAGCCCGGCTGGTCGAGCCAGGAGGTGCGCACGTTGCGCGGCGTGCTTTCCGCGCTGGGCGGGGCGAAAGCGAAGCGGGGCTGAAGGCGCCGATTATCTGACCGGCTTCGCGCCCGGCGCGCTGCATTTGGCGAACTTGCCGTGCGCATCCTTGCACTTCACCGGCTTGGCGGGCGGGCATTTGATGAACTTGCCCTTCGCATCCTTGCAGGGGGCGGCATAAGCGGGCGCGGCGGCCAGAGACGCCAGCGACATGGCAACAAGCGCAGCCTTGAGCATATTCCCTCCCTCATCCGATCCGAGCCGACAGCCTCGGCTCGGGCTGCAAACTCCGCAGGGGAGGAATTGTTCCGGCGCCGGATTCTAATCAAGCGCGATTCGCGTCGCGCCCGCGCCCACATCGGCGAACAGGGCCGGTTCGGTGCCGGTCATCCACACCTGCCCCCGCCCTTCCAGTCGCGCGAACAACGCGGCGCGGCGCGCGGGATCGAGATGGGCCGCCACCTCGTCGAGCAGCAGCACCGGCGGCGCGCCCGTGCGGGCCGCGACCAGCCCGGCATGGGCAAGGACGATGCCGAGCATCAGCGCCTTCTGCTCGCCGGTGGAGGCGAGCGCCGCGGCGCGATCCTTCTCCAGATGCGTGACGATCAGGTCGGTGCGGTGGCCGCGTCGCGCGCGCGACCGGCGCGGAGCTGCGCCGCGAGCGCTTCCGCATCGCCCGCCCATCCCTCCAGCGCAAGGCCGGCGCGCGGGAAATCGCCCTCCGGCTGGCCGGCCAGCCGTTCGGCGAGCGCGGCGACCGTCTCGCGCCGCACGGCGTCGATCGTCGCGCCATGCTCGGCCATGCGGCGTTCCAGCGCGGCGAGCCAGTCGGCGTCGGGGCGCTCCTCCGTCAGCAGGCGGTTGCGGCTGCGCATCGCGGCATCGTAGCGCGCGGCATGGGTGGCGTGGCCGGGGAACAGCGCCAGCGCCAGCCGGTCGAGGAAGCGGCGGCGGCCGGAGGCGGGTTCCGCGAACAGGCGGTCCATCGCCGGGGTGAGCCACAATACCGAAAGCCGTTCGGCCAGCGCATTTGCGGTGGAAGGCGCGCCGTTGATCCGCACGATGCGGCGTTCGGGCGCGGCCGCCAGCGCGCCGGTGGCGATCTCCGTGCCGTCGGCCAGCGTCGCGGCGACGCCGAACCCGCCCGGTCCGCCGGTCCGCGCGATCTCGCCCAGCGCCGCGCGGCGCAGGCCACGACCGGGCGCGAGCAGCGACACCGCTTCCAGCACATTGGTCTTGCCCGCGCCGTTCGGCCCGGTGAGCACGACGAATCCGCGCGCGGGCGCGAGCGCCAGCGCGTCATGATTGCGGAAATCGGTGAGGACGAGCCGGTCGAGCATCGCGACCGCAATAGGGTGGCCCGCGCCATTCGCCAACGACGGCGCGGAATATTCGATGGAGGGGCGGCGCGCCTAAGGGAGGCAGCGCGCCGTGGCCCCCCCTCCATCGGGCTCCCAGGGGATCAGGGAGCGGTTCAGGCGGCGAGGCGTTGCGGCTCGCCGGCCGCTGGCGCCTTTTCGCCGCGGTCGCTGAGATAGGACGCCAGTTCCGGCCCCAGCTCCCGCTGGGCTTTCAGATAGGCATGGGGTTCGCGGATTCCCAGACGCCGGCGCGCGGATTCCATCGGTTCGTGCATCAGCGCGAGATAATCCTCGCCCGCCAGCCATTTGGCGGCGCGGCCGTGGCGATAGCCTTCCCAGACGGCCTTCGTGAACAGGGTGTTCTTCGTCACCCGCAGGCTCTTGAGCGCGGCGGCGACGGCGATGAACGCCCAGCCCAGCCCGCCGACCTGCGCATAGCTGAACGCGACCAGCGCCGCCTCGCCGAGGCTCTCGTCGGCCTTGTAGCCGGTCATGATGTGCCAGATGTCGTGAATGTCGCGGGTGCGGCGGCCGAACCAGGCGTAGGGATGCACCATGTCATCCCCGTCGCCGCCCTCGCGGCTCACCTCGACCAGACCGTCGGCGGAATAGCCGGTGGATTCGAGGAATTCGCGATAGGCCGCGCCCACCGTTCCGGGGGCGAACTGCTTCGCGAAGCCGGGCTGGGAGAAGATCTCGGCCAGCTCCGCCTGTTCCATCGCGATCCGCCCGCCCTCTTCGGTGGCGAGCAGCTTCGCATAGCCCTTTTCCGTCGCGCCGTTGTTCAGTGCGCGCATGATGCGGAACACCTGGACCGTATCGTCGCCATTGGCGAGCAGCTTGCGAATCGCGTCGAAGGCGGTGCGCCAGTCACGCTTGCCGGTGGTGCCGGGGAAGGGGGGAAGGACTGCGGCCATGGAATCGCTCCTTACTGACAGATATGTCAATAAGCTCCGCTCATATCATTGTCAATAACCTTCGCCGGCTGGACGGCGGGCGTCACAGCCGCGTCATCGCGATCGTCCGCGGGCTGTTGTAGCGCGGGCCGGCGGTGCCGCCGCGCGGCGCGGCGGCCTCCAGCCCGGCGATCTCGTCGGCCGAGAGCGAAAGATCCACCGCGGCGAGCGAATCCTCCAGCGTCACGCGGCGCTTGAAGCCGGGGATCGGCACGATGTCCCCGCCCTGCGCGAGCAGCCACGCCAGCGCCACCTGCGCCGGGCTTGCCCGGTGCGCGGCGGCTATCTCCTTCGCCACGGAGACCATCTTCATGTTCGCGGCGAAATTCTCCTCCGAATAGCGCGGGTCGTTGAGGCGGTAATCGCCCTCCTCGAGATCGGCGCGCGAGGCGATCTGCCCGGTCAGGAAGCCGCGGCCCAAGGGGCTGTAGGGCACCAGCGCGATGCCGGCCTCGCGCGCGGCGGGGAGGATTTCCGGCTCGATCTCGCGCTCCCACAGCGAATATTCGCTCTGCAGGGCCGCGATCGGATGGAGCGCGGCGGCGCGGCGGATCGTGCCCGCGCCCGCTTCGGACAGGCCGAGATGGCGGATCTTCCCCTCGCGCTTCAGCTCCGTCATCGTGCCGATCACGTCCTCGACCGGCACCTTCGGGTCGACGCGATGCTGGTAGTAAAGGTCGATCGTGTCGATGCCGAGCCGCTTGAGCGAGCCTTCGCAGGCGCGGCGGATGTTGGCGGGGTGCGAATCGACCGCGAACTGCCCCTCCGGCCCCATCAGGCCGAACTTGGTGGCGATCACCAGCCCTTCGCGCTTCCCCCTGATCGCGCGGCCGAGCAATTCCTCGTTGAAGAACGGCCCATAGACTTCGGCGGTGTCGAAGAAGGTGACGCCCAGATCGATCGCCCGGTGGATCGTGGCGAGGCTCTCGGCGTCGTCGGCGTGGCCGTAGTTGATCCGGCCGCCCTCCTTGCTCGCCATCGGCATGCAGCCGACGCCGATCGCGGAAACCTTCAGCCCGTCGCCAAGGGTGCGATATTTCATGCGTCCATTCCTTCCACGATCATGTCCGCCTCATCCTCCGGCGCGCGCTGGCCGCGCGCAAGCGTGATGGTGGTGGCGAGATCCCACATGACATTGCCGAGCGTGCGGACAATATCCGGCATCGTCTCCACCGCGACCAGCAGCCCCAACGGCGCGACCGGCGCGCCGAGCGTCGCGCAGACCGGGGAGATCGCGCCGACGAAGCTCACCGATCCCGGCAGGCTGACCGAGCCGAGCGAGGTGAGCATCGCCACCAGCGCCGCCGCCGCCAGCGTCGCCGTATGCAGCGGCACGCCGAACCAGTTGGCGACATAGATCGCCACCGCGAAGTTCATCGCCGGCCCGGTCGCGCGCAGGATCGCCACCGCCAGCGGCAGGGTGACTCCGGCCGTCGCCACCGGCACGCCCATCGCCCGCGCGCCCGCCAGCATCGCGGGCAGCGAGGCGAGCGAGCTTTGAGTGGAGATCGCCACCGCCTGCGTCGGCAATCCGGCGCGAATATACCTGCCCAGTCCCACGCGCCCGCCGATCACCGCCATCGGATAGGCGGCGAGCGACACGATCACGCCGACGCCGGAGACGATCAGGATATAATGGACGAGCGCATGGAACGCCCCGCCCCCCGCCTTGGCGCCCACCACATAGGCGAGCGCGAACACGCCGACGGGGCCGATCCACAGCACCCATCCGATCACCACCAGCATCGCGTCGCGGATCGCGGTGAAGAAGCGGGTGAGAAGCGCGCGCAGATCCGCGTCGATCCGCATGATCGCGAAGGCGAAGATCAGCGCGAAGACGATCATCGACAGGAAATTGCTCTCCGCCGAAGCCTTCAGCACATTGGCCGGGACGATATCGGCGAGGAACGCCCCGATCTCCGGCGCGGCCGGGATCGGCCCGGTGCCCGCGAGCGCGCTGCGCAGCGCCGCGGCGGATTCGGCCGGCAGCGGCGCGATATCGAGCAGCAGCGGCGTCAGCACCGCCGCCGCGATCGCCGAGGATGCCATGATGACGAGGTAAAGTCCCACCGCGCGCGTCGCCAGCCGCCCGGCCTGCGCGGCCTCCGCCGTGGCGGCCACGCCTGTCACCAGCAAGGAGAAGACGAGCGGCACGATCGTCATCTGCAAGCCGTTCAGCCATGCCTGCCCGAACGGCCGTGCTATCGTGACCGACGTATCCACCGCGCCGGGCGCGAAGCTCGCCACGCCGATGCCGATCGCGAGGCCGGCGACCAGCGCCAGCAGGATGCGGGTGGATGGGGACATATTGCTCCTTTGGCTCGCCCTTTTCGCCACGCTCCGTTATCAGCCGGCGGCAGACAGCCGATAGAGATGGCGGACAGGGGCGATGGCAAGAAAATATTTCGGCACCGACGGAATTCGCGGCCTCACCAACATCGCGCCGATGACGGCGGCGATGGCGATGAAGGTCGGCATGGCGACGGGCACCTATTTCCAGCGCGGCGACCATCGCCACCGCGTGCTGATCGGCAAGGACACGCGGCTTTCGGGCTATATGCTCGAATCCGCGCTGGTCGCGGGCTTCACCAGCGTGGGCATGGACGTGGTGATGACCGGGCCGATGCCCACGCCCGCCGTGGCGATGCTTACCCAGTCGATGCGCGCCGACCTTGGCGTGATGATCTCCGCCAGCCACAACCCCTTTGCCGACAACGGGATCAAGCTTTTCGGCCCGGACGGCTACAAATTGTCCGACGAGGCGGAGGCCGGGATCGAGGCGCTGATCGACGGCGTGGACCAGGGCGCGGTGGCGCTGGCGCCCGCCGCCCAGATCGGCCGCGCGCGGCGGATCGACGACGCTCAGGGGCGCTACATCCATTTCGCCAAATCGACCTTTCCCGACGACCTCAGGCTCGACGGGTTGAAGGTGGTGGTCGATTGCGCCAACGGCGCGGCCTATCAGGTCGCCCCTTCCGCCTTGTGGGAGCTGGGCGCGGAGGTGGTGGCGATCGGCGTCTCCCCCAACGGCCGCAACATCAACGACGGCGTAGGCTCCACCGCGCCCGAGACGCTTTCCGAAACGGTGGTGGCGAGCGGGGCGGCGATCGGCATCGCGCTGGACGGGGATGCGGACCGGCTGATCGTGGTCGACGAAACCGGCGCGGTGGTGGACGGCGACCAGCTCATGGCGACGATCGCCACCGGCTATGCGCGCGCCGGGCGGCTGGCGGGCGGCGGGCTGGTCGCGACGATCATGTCGAATCTCGGGCTGGAACGGCATCTGGCGGCGCAGGGGCTGGGGCTGGTGCGCACCGGCGTCGGCGACCGCTACGTGCTGGAGGCGATGCGCGCGCGCGGCTACAATGTCGGCGGCGAGCAATCGGGGCACATCATCCTCGCCGATTACGGCACCACCGGCGACGGGCTGGTGGCCGCGCTCCAGATCCTCGCCGAGGTGCAGCGCGCCGGGGCGCCCGCGAGCGAGGTGCTCCATCGCTTCGATCCGCTGCCGCAATTGCTCAGGAACGTCCGCTTCGAACGCGGCGCGAAGCCGCTCGACACGGCGGCGGTAAAGGCTGCGATCGCGGCGGCGGAAGCCGAGCTGGAGGGGCGTGGCCGCCTTGTGATCCGCGCGTCCGGCACCGAGCCGGTGATCCGCGTGATGGCCGAAGGCGAGGACGCCGGGCAGGTGGAAGCGGTGGTCGATCGGGTATGCGCGGCGGTGCGGGCGGCGGTCTAGGGGCGGGGCGATGCTGAATCGGCTGGCGATGCCGAAGCCGGCTTCATGGGCGGTGATGGCGCTCGTGGCCTTGGTTTTCGTCGCCCTGCAGCTTGCGTTCGTGCGTCTGGTGTTCCCGTCCGGCGCGCTCGGGGCCGTGCGCAGGGCGACGGGCGGGCTGGTTGCGCCGACCCTGGTCGCCAATCTGGCGATCGGCGCGGCGACCATCGGGATATTGGCCGTCTTCGGGAAGCAGCGGTTGCGCGACTTGGGGCTTGGCGGCCGCATCGGCCCGGCCATCGCCTTCACCGCGGCGATCTGGATCGGCGTCAATCTTCTCGAAGCGCTTGCCGCGATGAAGGCGGGGAACTTGCGGTTCGATCCGGCCTGGTCCGCCAGGCCCTTGGGGGTCGTGGGGCAATGGCTCGGCACCACCCTGGGCACCGCCCTGCTGGAGGAGGTGCTGTTTCGCGGCTTGCTGATGCGCCAGATCGCGCTGAGGCTCGGCAGGATCGGGGCGGGCCGGTCGGTTTCGCTGATCCTCGCCATCATCCTGTCGCAGGCCGCGTTCGCCGCCATGCACCTGCCGGTGCTCCCGGGGCTGGACGCTTCCGCGTTGACCGGCCTGTTTGTCGCGGGCGTGGCGCTGGCCCTGCTCTATTGCGTCACCGGCAATTTGCTCATCTGCATCGGCCTCCACGGCCTGGCCGATGCGCCGAGCCTTCTGGTCGCCGATCGATGGGATCTGCTCGACAGCCAGAATTTCATCGTCGCGAGTTGCCTTCTGGTCGGGGCCGTCGCGATCGCGCAGGGCAAGCGGGGGAGATTCTGAAGGGCGGTTTCACCGCACCACTTCTCCCCCCTTCATCACATGCGTCACCTTCTCCAGCACGCGCACGTCGCGCAGCGGATCGCCGGCCACCGCCACCATGTCCGCATAATGGCCCGGTGACAGCGCGCCCACGTCCGCGCTCTTGCGCAGCAGCGCGGCCGACACGACGGTGGCGGACTGGATCGCCTGCATCGGCGTCATGCCGTAGCGCACCATATAGGCGAACTGCCGCGCGTTGAGGCCGTGGGGATAGACGCCCGCGTCCGTGCCGAAGGAGAGCTTCACGCCCATCTTCACCGCCTTGGCGAAGCCCTGTCGCTGCGCCTCGGTGGTGTCGCGGTTCTTCTGGAGATATTCCGCCGGCCAGCCGTTCTTCGTGCCCTCCGCGTCGATCCAGTCGCCGTCGTAGATGTCCATGTCTAGCCACACGCCCGCGTCCTTCGCCATGCGCAGGCCCTCGTCGTCGATCAGGCTGGCGTGCTCGACCGAGCGGACGCCGGCGCGGATCGCGGCCTTGATGCCCTCCGCGCCGTGCGCGTGGGCGATGCAATAGCTGCCGTGACGCTTCGCCGCGTCGCATGCGGCCTTCATCTCCTCAGGTGTCAGCTCCAGCGCGCCGGGAGTGGAGCCGACCGCCAGCACCGCGCCGGTGGCGATCATCTTGATGAAGTCCGCGCCCCGGCTGAACAGCATGTCGACCGCGTTGCGCGCATCGTCGGCGTTGCGGACATAGCCCAGCCGCATGTCCGGCGGCACCGGCACGTCGGGCGAGGCGCCCGTCACCGCGCCGCCGCCGTTGGGGATGGTGATATAGGCCCCGGCCACCACCATGCGCGGGCCCACCACGTCGCCCGCCGCGATCGCGTCGCGCAGCGCCACGTCGGAGAGGCCACGGAACACGCCGACGTCGCGGACGGTGGTGAAGCCCGCCTCCAGCGTCTCGCGGGCGCGGCGCGCGCCCTTCAGGATCGTCGCGGCGGCGGAATGATGCAGCGCCTCCGCCGGATCGCTGCTGTCGGCATAGCCGTCCGAGACATGCGTGTGGCAATCGATCAGGCCGGGCAGCACGGTGAGCGCGGACCAGTCGACCACGCTTGCGCCGGCCGGCGGCGGGGACCATGGCGCGATCGCCGTCACGCGCCCGTCCGTTACCTCGATCCGCTGGTCCGTCAGCACCTTGCCCTGCTCGGTGTCGATCAGCCGCCCGGCATGGACATAATGCGTCTCCGCTTGCGCGCCCGAAGCCAGGGCCAGCGCCAGCACCAAAGCGATCCGCCGCATATTTGATCCCCTTTCGCCAACATCCTATGGCAGGTCCATGCTGGAAATGCGCCCCGATTGCGAACGCTGCGGCGTCGATTTGCCGGCGGATGAGGGTGGAGCCTTCATCTGCTCGTTCGAATGCACCTTCTGCGCCGATTGCGCGGACGGGCTGGACGAACGCTGCCCGAATTGCGGTGGCGAGCTGCTCGACCGGCCCGCGCGCGTCGGCGCGGCGCTGAAGAAGCATCCCGCCTCCACCGTCCGCCACTTCAAGGGCTGAGGACAGGCGTGACCCCGCGCGTGCTGATCGTTGCCGGTTCCGATTCGGGGGGCGGGGCGGGCATCCAGGCCGATATCCGCACCGTGACGATGCTGGGCGGGCATCCGATGACGGCGATCACCGCTATCACCGCGCAGAACACCCTGGGCGTGCAGGGCGTCCATGCCGTGCCGGCGGATATGGTCGTCGCGCAGATGCGGAGCGTGATCGACGATCTCGGCGTCGATGCGGTGAAGATCGGGATGATCGGCGCGCCCGACACCGCCGAAGCGGTGGCTGACGTGCTGGAAGCGCTGCCGGGCGTGACGGTTGTGTTCGATCCGGTGATGGTGGCGACTTCCGGCTCGGTGCTGGCCGATGCGGCGACGATCGCGGCCTTCGAGCGGCTGATGCGCGTCGCGACCCTGGTCACGCCCAACCTGCCCGAGGCGGCGGCGCTGGGCGGCGTGGAAGCGATCCGCGCGCATGGCCCGGCGGTGCTGCTGAAGGGCGGGCATGGCGAGGGGCGGTGGATCGTCGACACGCTGATCGCCGCCGATGGCGCGCGCCGCATATGGGAGAGCGAGCGGATCGAGACGCCCCATACCCATGGC
>JAYRJH010000078.1:0-9983 GCA_041906415.1 Sphingomonas sp.
TATGCATTCGACCACGGCATCACCGGCAAGGGCGTCACCATCGCCATTCTCGATACCGGCATCGACACGTCTTCGCCCGAATTCGCCGGACGCATCTCGGCGGACAGCACCGGCTTCGATCAGAAGATCGCCCGCTGCGCGACGTGCGATGCCGAGACGGTGCCGGCCTTTCCGATCGACGACAAGGTGGGTCACGGCACCGAGGCCGCCTCCGTCGCTGCCGCTTCCGCCAATGGCTCGGGCACGCTCGGCATGGCGCCGGACGCCACAATCCTCGCCCTCAAGATCGTCGGTCCCGACCTCAGCAATGTCAGCGCGGGCTCGGGGCCGGTGCCCGAAGGCCAGAATATCAATCCGGACCTGATCGCGCCGGCGATCAGCTATGCCGTCGGCCAAGGCGCGTTCGCGATCAACCTCAGCGCCAATGGCAGCGGCGGCAATGCGACGTTCAAGACCGAGCTTGAGGCGGCGATGGACAAGGTGCGCGTTGCCGACGATCTGGTCGTGGAATCGGTATCCAACGCGACGGGCGAGGACAGCTACACCGATCAGTGGGCGGAAGCCCTCGTCGGCAATGATCAGGCAAACAAGGACTGGTTTCTGTTCGCTACCGGTGTCGATGCCAGCGGCCAGGCGCGCAGCGCCAACGGCAATGCCGGCCCGCTCGCCGATCGCATGCTGGCGGCAGTGGGCAACGGCGTTGAGGTCCTCGGGGCCGACGGCAAGCTGACCACGCAGACCGGCAACAGTTTCGCCGCCCCCGCGGTCGCCGGCGCGGCTGCCCTCCTCAAGCAATATTGGCCGCAGCTCGGCGGCAAGGCGATCTCGCAGATCCTGCTCGATACCGCGACCGATGCCGGCGCGAAGGGCGTCGACCCCGTTTATGGCGCCGGCATCCTCAACGTCGCCAAGGCGATGCAGGCGCAGGCGCCCGAGGCGTCGTTCAAGGCTGCGGCGGCGGTGATGACGCGTTATGCCAGCCTGTCGCTTTCGGGGCCGTTCGGTGGTGCGGGCGGCGCGGCGGCGCTCAACCGCAAGCTCGGCCAGATGACGGTCTATGACCGCTACGGCCGCGACTATCGGATGAGCGGCACGGCGGGCGTCGGCGGCCGAACCTCGGGGCTGCTTGCCAGCCTCGTCGTCTCGCCGGTGATGCCGAGCTGGTCGCCGCCGCCGACGAACCAGGCACTGGCGCTGATCGCGTCGCCGGACCCGCGCGTGCAGCAGATGAATACCAATCGTCCGGCGGTCGCATCCTTCTCGCCGGCACGCGGGCAAGTGGTGACGATCGCCGCTAACAGCGCAATCGGCCAGGGCGTCGGTCTGACCGGCTCGCTGATGCGGACCACCGGCGAGGTGCCGGTCGGCACATCGACCAGTTGGAGCGGATCGGGCTGGCAGTTCGGGTTCTCGCAAGGCCACACGCGTGACGCACGCGCCGACGTGAGCGTGGTCGAGATCGGTTCGCCGTGGGGCTTCGGGATCGGCGTGTCGCAGCTCGACGAGCAGGGTCAAGTGCTCGGCATGCGCGGCGGGGCCGATCTGGCGATCGACGGTGCGCATACGATCGTCGGCACCCTGTCGTTCGATCCTCAGCTCGCCGGGTTCGCGCTGTCGGCAAAGGCGATGATGGGCTCGACCGAGGTGCATGGCGGATCGGCGCAGATGCGGTTCGACGGACGGGTGCTGAGTTCGGCATTCGCTTTCCATGCCGAGCATGGGCTGCTCGGCGGCCACGCCTCTTTCGGTCTGTCCTCACCGATACGGGTCGAACGAGCGCACGCGACGATGATCGCGCCGGTGTCCTACGACCTGATCTCGGGCGCTTACGCAACCGGTCTGCGACGCTTCGACCTGTCACCAACGGCGCGCGAGAAGGACCTTGAACTCGGCTGGGCGACCGCGCTTGGGCCGGCGTCCTCGCTCCGCCTCGGCCTCGCGCAGGCATTCGACGCCGGCCACGTCGCCGGCGCCCGCGACACCGCGGGATTCTTCACCCTCATCATCCGCTGAAGGAGTATAATCATGATCGACCGACGTCCCCATTCGCGGGCGCGTGCGCCTTGGGCTGCAACCACGGCTTTCTCAATCAGCGCGATGATGCTGCTCGCGGCCTGCTCGAACGCCAAGGAAGCGAATGAGGCCAATTTCCGAAAGGCGCTCGCTCCCCTCGTCAGCAACAAGTTCTGCAGGCCGATCAACGTCGCGCGCATGAGCCTCACCGAATATGATGGAAACTTGCCCCCGGTGTTCCCGATCATCGTGCCGGTCACGCCGACGCTTTACGGCGACGATAAAAGCGAGAGGGCAATGCTGGCGGGCGCGGTGCAACAGGGATTGCTCGACCGCAAGGAGAGCACCGTGCCTGCGCGAGAAGCCATGCACAACGAGCCGCTCAAGCCGACGGCGGTGATTACCTATCAGCCGACGGACAAGGGGAAGGCATTTTTCCGCGAGCTGGAGACCAGCAAGGGCAATTACCTTGCGGCGTGCATGGGCTCCGGCCACATCGACAAGATCGTGCGCTGGACCGACCCGGCCGACGCGCTCGGCCAGACCGTGTCGCAGGTGACTTACACCTACAGCGCGACCGACCTCCCGAGCATCGTGCCTGCGCAAATCCGGGAACAGGCAGCAAAGCCGATTGAAGCGAAGGCCATGCTGGTTCGCACCAGCGATGGCTGGCACGTCGCGGATTGAGGAAAGTGGGGGCGGCGACGTGCCGCCCCAACCTTTGTCGGCAACATATCTGCTAGCGGGCGGTGCTGGGTATTGATGGCCTGTTTGCCCTGGTCCAGCGTTGCCACACGGCGCGCGCGCGGTGCACGGTGCGCACGTCGCACAGCTCGTCGACCACGGTGTGCCACAGCTGTTCGGATCTTGGGGTCGGGATGCCGCGCTGGCAATTAAGCCCAGATGACTCGCCCGGGTTGGCCTTTGTGCGTCGCGCCCTGGAGGCGATTATCATCCGCGTGGCCTTATATTGAACGCTGGCGTCGAGATGGTCGCGGATCCGGTATTGGGTGCGCTCCGCGATGACGTGCGCTGCTCGATCGACCTCATCCCGCTCTTTCGCGGTGGCATGTTTACGCGCCAGCGTCTCGAGTTCAGTCAGGAAGCGATCGCGGTCGACGATCATGAATGTGTAGCCGGCTTCGAGATCGGCGGCGAGGTCGATGAGGCACCGCGCGTAGCTGCGCGCACCGAGTTTCCGCAGCGGATCGAGCTGCAGCAGGAACTCGCCATCGACACGGCGATGCACGACCAGCGTGTCGTCGATCGCGATGAGATGGTGTCGATAATCCTTGGCCTGATACATCGGGAACAGGATCTTGAGCTTGGCCGGATAGAGATTCACGGGAGGTTTTCCTTCAAAATGGGGATGGCAGTCACGACCGGGCGGACGAGGCGCCGAGGATGCGGGTGTGGAGTTCGGCCTGGCCGCGGGTAATGCCGATCAGGCGGTCGGCGGGCCTGCAAAATGGCGGGCGCTTGACGAGCGACAGCCGCAAGGTCATCGCGCTGATGACCGGGCCGTCGCCCGCTTCGGGTATGAAATAGCAGGCGCCACCAGACGCCATCCACAGCCGATAGTCTTCATAAATGGTGGTCTTGTTGTGCCGGGTGAGCACCAAGTCGAACTGATAGGGGTGATCGATCTTCGACCGGTCGAGATAGGTGGCAACGACGTCGCACTGTTCCTTGATCGCCAGCGGTCGCAGCGTGGTGAAATCGAGGATGTGGTCATTGTCGCCGGCGGTCAGGAGCAGCTTGCGGTCGGTAAGTTTTGCCCAGCCCGGTATCCTCCATCCGGGATTTTTGAGCTCGACCTTGTTGCCGAGCAGCTGGCGGAGCGCGGTGATCGCGTGCAAATGCGGGTAATCTTGATATCTAAACATGAGGCTATTTCCTTTCGATGATGTTGGTCACCGGCCCGGCGAGCGTCCTCGCCAGCCAGGCGTCGGCCCTGATCCGGCCGCGCGCTTTCTCGGCATCGTCGGCCCAGGGCGCAGCCTCGCGCCGCAATCGTCCCTGATGGATCGGGAAGGCTTCACCGGGAAGCTCGTCGCAACCGAGCCACAGGCCGTTGCGATCAGCCCACGGCCAGGCAGGCGCGGCCCACAGGTTGCGCGCTAGGGTCCACAGTCCGACCGCAAACCTCAGTTCGTCGAACCTTGGCCCGACGGTGGCGATAATCGCATCGCTGCGCGCCTCGCGCATCGCGCTGTTGGTCCGGCGCAATTGCCAATCGAGGTCGGCGACCGACGGCACGAGCAACAGCTCGGCGTCGGCGCAATAAAGGTAATTGGCGAACCCCGGGCTCAGGCTCGGGCCCGTATTGTTCACCGACCAGGCGGCATGTTTGGCGATGTTGAGGATCGCGAGCAGGGCGCGCGCCTCTCCGGCTGCCCGGCGGGCAGTCATCTCGTTCATGGTATTTCCTTTTGAAAATGTTGGCGCTTCAACTCACGCGAAGCTCTCGCCGGGCGCGCCTACGCGCGCCCGGTCTTGCTCATTTCTCGTAGTCGGCGCGGAACGCGGTGAACGCATCGACGACCAGCTTGCGGCCTCTGTCTGATGACAACGCCGCCAGCGGCGGGGCGATGCCGAGGCTGCTGACCCTTCGTGCCAGCAGGTGGACGTGCGGCGGCGTGTCAAAACCGGCTCGATGCGGGGCGTGCTGGACAGCGAGCACCGCATTGCCGAGGCCATGGACGAGGTGCGCCAAGGCATAGCCGCGGACGAGCTCATATTGGTCGTGCAGCCGCGGCGTATCGAAGGTGATGGTGATGTATGTCAGCAGCGTCGGTTTCGGACCGAGGGCCGCCGCATCGATCGCTTCCATCAGCGTCCGCGGATCGGCGAAACGATCGTCGACGTCGCGCGGCAACAGCACCTCGGCGCGTGCCGCGCCGACGGACCAGGGATCGGCATCGGGCGGCAGCCCGACCCCGACCTTGGCAACTGCGAACGCGGCCGCGCTGTTGTGCCAATTGCGAAAGGTCGGACGGAGATTGCCGAACATGACGCGCGTGCCGGTGCTGCCGGGCGGGTCGCCGAGTAGCGCCAGCCACGAATGCGGATCGCTTGCCTTTGGCTGCCGATTACCGTTGATCAGCACGCCGTTCTGATCACTCCTGCTCATCAGCACACCTCCGCGGGATCGAGCAGGTGCTGGATCGCGTCGCGCGCGCGCATGACGCCGTCCGCGCGCTGGTCCATCGTCTGATAGGGCGCGAGCAGTTCGAGGATGAGTCCGTCTGCCGAGATTGACACCGACGGACCGAATACCGGCGGAACGAACCACAGGCTGCCGTCGCCGGCTTTGTAGAGCGCCATGTTGTCCAGAATGAACGGCTCACCGGCCATCAGCCCGAGGGTCACATCGGCCCGTACCGCGTCGCGGTCTTCGTCGATGCGCAGCAGCGCCACATCATATTGCAGCGCAGCGGCGGCTTCGCGCACACCGCGGCGGAACAGCGGCGCCGGCAGGCGTGTCACCGCGAGCACGCAGCCGCGGTCTACGATCGGGAGCGCGTGGTCGGGCAGGCCCGCGAAGCATTGGAGATCGTAGGCGCCGGACGCGGCCAGCGCCTGCAGCACATAGCCGACGGCGGTCGACTGGAGCGTTGCTCCAGCGTGGATGTCGATGTTCATTGAATATAACCTTGTCGAGGGTCGCGCACCGGCCGGTGGCGACAAGCCCCTTGAGGTTTTCATTTACCTTCGAGGCTCAAATGCCTCGCAATTACTCTCGAAAAATCGTCAGTCGTCGCGGCAGCTAAGCGCCCCATTGCCGACGCTCAGCGGTGCGGTCGTCGTTCCCAAAACCTGCCGTCGCCTTTTTTCCAAGCTGCTGCATCCGATCAAGCGTCACGCGACGCGCGGTGTCCTGCTGGTCTACGCGAGTTCGGGTGACCGATCGACGACGATTGTGGTTCGTCAACAATGAAATTTCCAAATGTCCGGTCGCCGATACTGCCGTTCAGGAACATTGGGATTTAATATAGACCGCTCCAGCCTGATCCAATCTAGGGACGGCTAGACGCTGTGCATGGGCTGACGACCAGCCCGTCCGCACAGGAGATGATTATCATGCGACCGATTGCCATTCTTTCCATCCTTCCCATCGCCGCGCTGGGCGCGAGCGTCGCTTTCGCCGCGCCGCAGGCCGGGCCGCCGGCGAAGCTAACCAAGACTCAGGCCGAGCGGATCGCGCTCAAGGCGGCGCCGGGCAAGGTCGCCGAGGCGGAATATGAGAAGGAAAATGGCGCCTGGCGCTATTCCTTCGATATTCGCCAGGGCAAACGCATCCACGAAATCGGGGTCGATCCCAATACCGGCAAGATCATCGAAAACTCATACGAATCCGCCGGCGACAAGGACTGATATCAGCGGATGCGCGTCCTGCTCGCCGAGGATGATGCCGAGACCGCCGGGTTCGTTGCGCACGGACTCGGCGAACTCGGTCATGTCGTGACGCCCGTCGCGACCGGCGAGGACGCGCTTCACCTGGGCACCGTTGAGACATTCGACGTCATCGTGCTCGATCGCATGATGCCGGGGATCGACGGGATCGAGGTGCTCAAGCGGTGGCGCGCGGCGGGCGTGACCGCGCCGGTCCTGATGCTGACGGCGCTGGGCGGGATCGCCGATCGCGTGTCGGGACTCGACGCCGGCGCCGACGATTATCTGGTCAAACCGTTCGCCTTCGCCGAACTCGCGGCACGGTTGGCCGCGCTGCGCCGGCGGCCGCCGATCAGCGAGGTCGTCACGCGGCTGGAGGTCGGCGACATCGTGCTAGATGCACTCAAGCGACAAGTGTCGCGCGCGGACCGCGAAATCCATCTGCAGCCGCGCGAATTCTCTTTGCTGGAATTGCTGATGCGCCATGCCGGCAAGGTGGTGACGCGGACGATGTTCCTCGAGCAAGTTTGGAATTTCCACTTCGATCCGCAGACCAACATCGTCGAGACGCATCTCAGCCGGCTGCGCACCAAGCTGAAGGGCGACGGCGCGCCCGATCCCATCGAGACGCTGCGCGGCGTCGGCTATCGGATGCGCGCATGATCCGACCGCTCGGCAGCGCCGCCTATCGGATTGCCTTCACCTATTCCGCCGCCTTTGCGCTGGCGATCGTGTTGCTGGGGGCAATCGTCTATGTTGCCGCCGACGCCGATTTCCGACATCAGCAGGACGTCGGCTTGACCGCCGAGGCGCGTGATCTCGGCGTCAGTTATCGCGAGGAGGGATTGACCGACCTCGCCGAGACGATCGCCACGCGCGAGCAATCGAGCGCGACCAACGGCTACGGCTATGCCTTGTTCGATCGGCATGGGCGACGCATCGCGGGAGCCCTCAGGACGCGACGACCTGCGGTCGGGTTCGGCACGATCACCTTCATCGATCCGCGCGAGGGCCCCGATGTCGCGCGAGCGCTGGCCACCGAGTTGCCCGGTGGCTACCGCCTCGTCGTCGCGCAGGACAGCGAGGATGTGGAGCGGCTCGATCGCACAATCCTCAGCCTGTTCGGCGTGGCGTTCGGGCTGATCGTCCTGCTCGGCATCGTCGCGGCGCTTCTGCTCGGCAATTATCTGCGCCGCCGCCTCGAACGGCTGAGCGCGCCGGCGCGGGCAATCGTCGGCGGCGATCTCGATTCCCGCATGCCGGTCGGCGCCGGGCATGACGAGTTCGATCAGCTCGCGCTGGCGCTCAACGCGATGCTCGATCGCATTGTCCAGCTGCTCGAAAACCTGCGTCAGGTGTCGAGCGATGTCGCCCACGATCTGCGCACGCCGCTGGCGCGCCTGCGCGGGCAGCTCGAAGCGGCGCTCGATGGCCCGCGCGAGGGTGCCGCTTATCGTGCAGGGCTCAAGCGCGCGATCGTGCAGAGCGACGACCTGCTACGACTGTTCGCCGCGATCCTGCGCATTTCCGAGGTCGAGGGCGGCGCGGTCAAGCGGACCTTCGCGCGCGTCGATGTCACCGATCTCGTCACCGATCTGTGCGACAGCTTCGCACCGGCGGTGGCCGATGGCGGGCGGACCCTCGCTTGCGATGCTGCGCCGGGACTTGCACTGAACGGCGACCGCGAGCTCCTCGCGCAGGCGCTGATCAATCTGCTCGACAATGCTCAGCACCACACCCCCGCCGGAACACAAATCACCGTCGTTGCCGCCGGCGAGGGCGGCGCCGTGCGCCTGTCCGTCAGCGATAACGGCCTGGGTGTCGCGGCCGAGGATCGCGAGCGCATCACGCGCCGCTTCGCACGGCTCGATAGCAGCCGGGGAACACCGGGACACGGACTGGGACTCAATCTCGTCGTTGCGGTGGCGCAGGTCCACGGCGGCGCGGTGACGATCGGCGATAATCGACCGGGATTGAGTGTGACGATGACTTTGCCGAGGCTGATCGCATGAAGAAAGCGTGGCCGATCCTGTTCGCGATGCCGCTTGCGGCGTGCGCGAGTTATACGCCGCATCCGCTGAGCGAGACGCCGGCGGTGCTCGACGCGCCGACCTCCGCGACGCTGAGCGCGGCTGCCGCTAAAATCGAGCGGCCGTATCTGACGCCGACAACGATCGATCTCGCCGCGCCACTCGATCCCAATGCGGTGGCGACGATCGCGGTGATCGCCAATCCCGACCTGAAGGCGCTCCGGGCGAAGCAGGGCGTGAGCAACGCGCAGGTGTTCGCCGCGCGGCTGATGCCCGATCCGACCTTCAGCCTAGGCGTGCACCCCGTGTTGTCCGGGCCCGATCCGTTGACCGAGCTGGTCGGGGCGCTTGGGCTCGACATCGACGCGCTGCGCACGCGCGGGGTTAAGGTGCAGCAAGCGCGAGCGCAGGCCGAGCAGGCGCGGCTAGACCTCGCTTGGGCCGAGTGGCAGACCGCGGGACAGGCGCGCATTCAGGCGGTGCGCGTGCTGGGGTTCGAGCGTTGTGTGACGGTCGACCAGGAGACGCTCGCTGCGCAGCAGACGCTGCTTCACCACACGCTCGACGCGCTTGGGCGCGGCGACATCGCCGCCGATCGCGCCCAGGCGGCGCGCACCGCGGCCTATGACGCCGAGACCAGGCTGAGGACCGACGAGGAGAGCCTCGCCACCGCGCGCAGCGAACTCGACAAACTGCTCGGCTTGCCGCCGGCGACGCAGCTTCAGCTCAGCGAAGCAGCGCTACCCGCGCCGCCGCTCGATCCGGCTGCACTGTTCGCACTTGCTCGTGACAAGCGCGCAGATCTGGCTGCGCTACGCGCCGGCTACACCGCGCAGGAAGCCGCGGTGCACAAGGCGATCCTCGACCAATTCCCCACGCTCAACCTGACGCTCGACGCGACGCGCGATACGACCGGCAACAAGATCTTCGGACCAACCGTCGACTTCACCTTGCCGCTATGGAACCGCAATCGCGGCGGCATCGCGATCGAGCGCGCGACGCGCGAACAGCTCAAGGCCGAATATGACGCGCGGCTGTTCCAGACGCGCGCCGAGATCGCGGCGGCGGTGGACGGCATCGCAATTGCCCGCAAGCAGCGCGAAGCGGCGGCGGCAAGCCTGCCTTCGCTCGACCGCTATGCGGCAGCGACCCGGCGTGCGGCGGATCGCGGCGACCTCGCCGATGCCGCTGCCGCGACCGCCGAACAGGCGCTGCGCGATCAACAGGCGCTGCTTGCCCAAAGCGACGAAGCGATCCGCGAACAGACGATCGCGTTGGAACTCCTCACGGGAACCCCGAGACAAACATGGCCGCATTGACCCGATTGACCTTTTCCGCCCCGCTGCTGCTGGTCGCCGCCTGTTCGGGAAGTGCGGACCAATCCGACAACACACCCGATCCGGTCGCTTTGGTGTCGCTCGGCACGGTGGACCAGGGGCCGGTGAGCAGCACCGTCAATCTCTATGGCACGGTCGATGCCGGACCGTCAGGAACGATTGCGCTTTCGGCTCCTGCGGAAGCGACGGTGACACGGATCGTCGCGCC
>JAYRJH010000079.1:0-9960 GCA_041906415.1 Sphingomonas sp.
CGCAACAGCTCGCCCATCGGCACGGCGGGCGGCGGGCCTTCCTCCAGCACCCTGGCGAAGGCGGGCGTCTCGGTGATCTTCAGCCGCACCCACAGGCCCAGCGCAACCAGCACGATGGAAAGCAGGAACGGCACGCGCCAGCCCCATGCCATGAAGTCCGCCGGCGTCATCACCAGCCCGATCAGCAGGAACAGGCCGTTGGCGGCGATGAAGCCGATCGGCGCGCCGAGCTGCGGCACCATGCCATAACGCCCGCGCCAGCCGTGCGGGGCATTCTCCACCGCCAGCAACGCCGCCCCGCCCCATTCGCCACCAAGGCCGAAGCCCTGCCCGAAACGCAGCACGCACAGCAGCAACGGCGCCCACCAGCCGATCGTGGCGTAGGTGGGCAGGAAGGCGATGGCGAGCGTCGATCCGCCCATCAGCATCAGCGAGGCGACGAGGGTGGATTTGCGCCCGATCCGATCCCCATAATGGCCGAACACCCACGCTCCTACCGGCCGCGCGATGAAGGCCACGGCAAGGCTGGCATAGGAAGACAGCAATTGCACCGACGGGTTCGCCGCCGGAAAGAACAGCGGCCCGAACACCAGCGCGGCCGCCGTGGCGTAGACATAGAAATCGTAGAATTCCACGGTCGTGCCGACGAGGCTGGCGATCAGGATGCGGCGGGTCGATACGGCCGGGGTCATGCCGCTTCATCTGTCGGGATCGGCGACGCGTCAACATTTCGCGTTCGCAACACGATGCGGAAGGCCGGACATATTTCCGCAACATGGGGGGAATAACCCGAAATCCGTCGACGACGTCCCCTCGGCGTCGACATGGCCGGGTCCTCCCTTTTCCCGGCTGTTCCCTGAACTACGGGGCGGCCCTCCCCCTGTCTGGCCGCCCCGGATTTTCCTCTCCATTGCCCGCCGGCCGCGCGCCATCTACAGCCGCGCGCCATGAGGACTGTCGCCCTGATCGTCGCCGCCGGCAAAGGGGAGCGCACGGGCGCCGCACTGCCGAAGCAATATGCCCTGCTCGCCGGCAGGCCGATGCTGGCCTGGAGCCATGAGGCCCTCTCCGGCCATCCGGGGATCGACGAGGTGCTGGTGGCGATCGGCGCCGGGCAAGAAGCGCTGTTCGCGGATGCGCTGCCCGGCGCGCGGCATGTCATCGGCGGGGCGACACGCCGCGAATCGGTCGCGGCGGGGCTTGCCGGGCTGGCGGGGGCGAATCGCGTGCTGATCCATGACGCCGCCCGGCCGTTCCTTCCGGCGGAGGTGATCGACCGGCTGCTGGCCGCGCTCGATTCGCATGACGGCGCGGTGCCGGTGCTGCCGGTGGCCGACACGCTGGTGCGGGAGGACGGCGAAACCGTGCCGCGCGACGCGCTGCGCCGGGTGCAGACGCCGCAGGCGTTCCGGTTCGCGGCGCTGGCGGAGGCGCATCGCGCATGGTGTGGCGGGGAAGCCACGGACGACGCGCAGATGCTCCGCGCGCTTGGCGGATCGGTCGCGCTGGTGCAGGGCGATCCGATGCTGGAAAAGATCACCTATCCCGGCGACATCGCCAATGCGGAGGCGCGGCTGGGCATGGAGGCTCGCTCCGCGCTGGGATTCGACGTGCACCGGCTGGCGGATGGCGAGCAATTGTGGTTGGGCGGGGTGCTGATCCCACATCATCAGGGGCTTTCGGGTCATAGCGACGCAGACGTGGCGCTCCACGCCATCACCGATGCATTGCTCGGCACGATCGCGGCGGGCGATATCGGGATGCACTTCCCGCCGAGCGATCCCAAGTGGCGCGGGGCCGAATCGGGGCAGTTCCTGCGCCACGCCCTCTCCCTGCTGCGGGCCGAGGGCGGCCGCGTGACCTTCGTGGACCTCACACTGATCTGCGAGGCGCCGAAGATCGGCCCGCATCGCGACGCGATCCGCGCGCGGATCGCGGAATTGCTGGAGCTTCCGGTGGCGCGCGTCGGCGTGAAGGCCACCACGACGGAGCGGCTGGGCTTCACCGGGCGCGGCGAAGGCATTGCGGCGCAAGCGATCGTCACCGTTTCATTGCCGTCCGTCCCATTATGAGACGCCCCCTGAAACGTTGCGCCGCCCTGCTCGCGCTGGTCGCCACCCCTGCGGCGGCGCAGCCCGCCTGCCTCTCCTCGTCCGACGCGGAGGCGATCGCGCTGGTCGCCATGCCGGACATCATCCGCCAGACCGGCCGCGTCTGCACCGCGCTGCCGCCCACCAGCCTCGTGCGCCGGCCGGACAGTCCGCTCCTCGCGCGCTATCAGGCGGCGGCCGACGCGGCATGGCCCGCCGCCCGCGCCGCCATCGTGAAGATGAGCGATCCGCGCGTCGATATGCTGCTGCAATCCGAATATGCGCGGCCGCTGCTCACCTCGCTGATCGCGCCGCAGGTGGTCGGGCGGATCGAGGCGGCGGACTGCCCGACGATCGACCGGCTCGCCGCGCTGCTGGAGCCTCTGCCGGCGCGCAACACGGCTGGCATTATCGTAGCGACGCTCCAATATCTGAAGGCGAGGAAGACGCGCGGCAAGCAGGTTGCCGTCGTTCCCGACCTTCCGGTATGTGCGGCGGTATCACAATGACCGACAGCATCCTCCCATCCGAACTGATCGCGGCCGCCGCGCGCGTGGTTGCCGCGAATCGCGCCGCCGGACGCCGCATCGCCGTGGCCGAAAGCTGCACCGGCGGCCTTGTCGCCGCCGCGCTCACCGAGATCCCCGGGTCGTCCGACGTGCTGGAGGCCAGCCTCGTCACCTATTCGAACGACGCGAAACTGTCGCTGCTCGACGTCAGCAGCGACGTGATCGAGACGTTCGGCGCGGTTTCGATCGCGGTGGCGTGGAGCATGGCGCAAGGCGCGATCGAGGCGACCAAGGCCGACGTCGCCGTCGCCATCACCGGCATCGCCGGACCGGGCGGCGGATCGGAGAAGAAGCCGGTCGGCACCGTCGTCTTCGCCCGCGCCGAACGCGGCGGCGATCCTTCGGACGTGGTGGCGGACAAGCACCAGTTCGGCGACCTCGGCCGCGGCGCCATCCGGCTTCAGGCGGCGCTGGTCGCGCTCGAGCTGCTGATGCCGTCTCCCCCGCCAGCACCCGTGCCGGAGCCGTAGAGCACGGCGGCGCGCTCCTCGAACGCGCCGATCATCTTACGCAGCGCCACGCCGAACACCTGCCCCGCCATCGCCTCGAACATGCGGTTGCGGAAGGCGAAATCGACCGAAAAATCGACCAGACATCCATCGCCGTCGGGGTGGAAGGCCCAGTCGTTGTGCAGGAACTTCAGCGGGCCGTCGATATAGTCGACGCGCACGGAAACAGGCCGTTCCTTCACCACGCGGGACGTGAACGTCTCGCGCAGACCCTTGAAGCCGACCACCATGTCAGCGATCGTCTCCTCGGGCGTATCCTTGCGGACGCGCATCGCCACCACCCAGGGCAGGAATTCGGCGTAGCGGCCCACGTCCGTGACCAGATCGAACATCTGCTCCGGCGTATAGGGCAGCCGGCGGGTTTCCTTATGCCTTGGCAAGCTGCGCCTCGCGCGCCGCCCTCATCTTCGCGAAATCTTCGCCGGCGTGATAGCTCGAACGGGTCAGCGGAGAGCTGGCGACCAGAAGGAAGCCCTTGGCCCGCGCGATCGCGGCATAAGCGTCGAAAGCCTTGGGAGTGACGAACTCCGCCACCTTGGCGTGGCGCGGCGTGGGCTGAAGATATTGCCCCATCGTCAGGAAATCGATGTCGGCGGAGCGCATGTCGTCCATCACCTGATGCACCTCCAGCCGCTCCTCGCCCAGCCCGAGCATCACGCCGGACTTGGTGAAGATCGACGGATCGTGGCGCTTCACGGTCTCCAGCAGGCGCAGCGAGGCGTAATAGCGCGCGCCCGGCCGGATCGTGGGATAGAGCCGCGGGACGGTTTCGAGATTGTGGTTATACACGTCCGGCCGCGCCTCCACGATCGACTCGACCGCCGCCTGCATCTTGTTGCGGAAATCCGGCGTGAGTATCTCGATCGTCGTGTTGGGCGTGTTGCGGCGCAGCGCCCGGATCACCTTCACAAACTGCGACGCGCCGCCGTCCGGCAGATCGTCGCGATCGACGGACGTGATGACGATATGCTCCAGCCCCATCTCCGCCGCCGCGACCGCGACATGCTCCGGCTCCAGCGGGTCCACCGGGCGCGGCATCCCCGTCTTCACGTTGCAGAAGGCGCAGGCGCGGGTGCAGGTGTCGCCCAGGATCATCACCGTCGCATGCTTCTTCGTCCAGCATTCGCCGATGTTCGGGCAGGCCGCTTCCTCGCACACGGTGGCGAGGCCGAGGCGGCGCATCAGCCCCTTCGTCTCCGCGAAACCGGGGGAAGTGGGCGCCTTGACGCGAATCCAGTCCGGCTTGCGCTGGCGCGGCGCGGCGACGGGGGTCATCTCGTTCATGCGCCCGCAGATAGCGATTGGCCGCGCGCGAAACAACGCGTTATGAGGCCCGCCATGACAGTCTTCAACGATCTCGTCGCCGGATACCGGCGTTTCCGCGAACATGGCTGGGTCGAGCAGCACGATCGATGGGCGGAGCTTTCCGAAGGCCAGAAGCCACGCGTGATGGTGATCGCCTGTTCCGACAGCCGCACCGATCCCGCCACCGTGTTCGACGTGTCGCCGGGCGAAATCTTCGTGGTGCGCAACGTCTCCAACCTCGTGCCCCCGTTCGAGCTTGGCGGCGGGCGGCACGGCGTGTCGGCCGCGCTGGAATTCGCGGTGTCGCAACTCAAGGTGGAGGAGATCGTGGTGATGGGCCACGGCACCTGCGGCGGCGTCCACGCCTCGCTCACCCGGCAGTTCGACGATTCGCCCCCCGGCGAAGGCGGCTTCATCGCCCGCTGGATCGACATGCTGGACGACGCGCGCGACCGCATCGTCGCGCAATATGGCGAGGGCGAGGAAGCCGCGCACCAGCTCGAACTGGAAACGGTGCGCGTCAGCCTCGCCAACCTGCGCAGCTTCCCCTGCGTGCGCGAGGCGGAGGCCGAGGGGCGGCTGACGCTGCACGGCGCATGGTTCTCGATCAAGGGTGGCGTGCTGTGGGTGATGGGCGAGGACGGGACGTTCGCCCCGGCGGGGTGACGTGATCGACGGCGCCGCGGCTCAATCCAGATTGGGCCGCAGCAGCCGCTTCGCCCGATCGGGATCGACCCCGCGCCGGACGGCATAATCCGCCACCTGATCCTCGCCGATCCGCGCGACGCCGAAATATTCGGCCTGCGGGTGCCCGAAATAGAAGCCGGACACCGCCGCCGTCGGCAGCATCGCGAAGCTCTCGGTGAGCGAGATGCCGGTCGCGTGATGCGCGTCCAGCATCCCGAACAATTGCGTCTTCAGGCTATGCTCCGGGCAGGCGGGATAGCCCGGCGCGGGGCGGATGCCGCGATATTTTTCGCGGATCAGCGCCTCGTTGTCGAGCTGCTCGTCGGGCGCATAGCCCCACAAGGTCTTGCGGACATGCCGGTGCGCCGCCTCCGCCAGCGCTTCGGCGAAGCGATCGGCCAGCGCCTTCAGCAATATGTCCGAATAATCGTCGATCGCCGCCTTGAACCGTGCCTGATGCGGCTCGATCCCGTGGATCGACACCGCGAACCCGCCGATCCAGTCCCCCTTCGGATCGATGAAATCGGCGAGGCACATGTTCGGCCGCCCTTCCCGCTTGGCGATCTGCTGGCGCAGGAACGGCAAGCGCACCACGTCCGTGCCCTCGACGAGGTTGAGCAGGTCCAGCCCGCGCAGTTCCTCCGCGTTGAAATCGCCCTTGAGGTCGACGATCACGTCATCCTCATGCCGGGCGCAGGGCCATAGGCCGATCACGGCGCGCGCGGTGAACCATTTCTCGGACACGATGCGGTCGAGCATCTTTTGCGCATCCTCGTAGAGCGAGCGCGCGCTTTCCCCCACGATCTCATCATCGAGGATCGCGGGGAAATTGCCCGCCAGCTCCCATGCGCGGAAGAAGGGCGTCCAGTCGATGAACTCGCGGATTTCCGCCAGGTCCCAGTCGCGATAGACGTGGATGCCCGGCTGCGCCGGCGCGGGCGGCTTCAGCGCCATGTCCGCCTTGAATCCGTTGGCGCGCGCCTTCTCCAGCGGGAGAAGCTCGTTCTGCCCCTTGCCCTCGCGCGAGCGGCGGACGGCGGCATAATCCTCCGCCACCTTCGTCACATAATCCTCGCGCTGCGTGTCGCTGACGAGCGCCGTCGCCACGCCGACCGCGCGGCTGGCGTCCAGCACATGCACGACCGGCCCGGAATAGGCCGGCGCGATGCGCAGCGCCGTGTGGACGCGCGAGGTGGTCGCGCCGCCGATCAACAGCGGCATCGTCATGCCGGCCCGCTCCATCTCCTCGCCCACCGTCACCATCTCGTCGAGGCTGGGGGTGATGAGGCCGGAAAGCCCGATCATATCCGCGTCATTCTCGTTCGCGGACTGGAGGATCGTGGACCACGGCACCATCACGCCAAGGTCCACCACCTCGAAGCCGTTGCACTGGAGCACGACGCCGACGATGTTCTTGCCGATATCGTGCACGTCGCCCTTCACGGTGGCCATGACGATGCGGCCCTTGGCCTTGGCGCCTTCCTCCTTCTCCGCCTCGATGAACGGAAGCAGGTGGGCGACGGCCTTCTTCATCACGCGGGCGGATTTCACCACCTGCGGCAGGAACATCTTGCCCGCGCCGAACAGGTCGCCGACGACGTTCATGCCGTCCATCAGCGGCCCCTCGATCACCTCGATCGGGCGCGGGAGCGACAGGCGCGCTTCCTCCGTATCCTCGACCACATAAGCGTCGATGCCCTTGACCAGCGCGTGCTCCAGCCGCTTCGCGACCGGCCAGCCGCGCCATTCCTCCGCCGCTTTCTCCGCCGCCGCGTCGGTGCCGCGGAATTTCTCCGCCAGCGCGACCAGCCGCTCGCCGGCGTCGGGGTCGCGATTGAGCACCACATCCTCGCACGCGGTGCGAAGTTCGGGGTCTATCGTATCGTAAACGTCGAGCTGCCCTGCGTTGACGATCGCCATGTCCATGCCGGCGGGGATGGCGTGATAGAGGAACACCGAATGCATCGCGCGCCGCACCGGCTCGTTGCCGCGGAACGAGAAGCTGAGGTTCGAAAGGCCGCCGGAGATATGGACATGCGGGCAGCGCCGCCGGATCTCGCGCGTCGCCTCGATGAAGTCGACGCCGTAATTGTTGTGCTCCTCGATCCCGGTCGCGACCGCGAAGACGTTGGGATCGAAGATGATGTCCTCCGGAGGAAAACCAATGCCGGTCAACAGCTTGTAGGCGCGCTCGCAGATCTCGATCTTGCGCGCCTGCGTGTCGGCCTGCCCGGTCTCATCGAAGGCCATGACGACCACTGCCGCGCCATAGGCCATGCATTTGCGCGCATAGTGCAGGAACGATTCCTCGCCCTCCTTCATGCTGATCGAATTGACGATCGGCTTGCCGGAGACGCATTTCAGCCCGGCCTCGATCACTTCCCATTTGGAGCTGTCGATCATGATCGGCACGCGCGCGATATCCGGCTCGGCGGCGATCAGCTTGAGGAAGGTGGTCATCGCTTCGACCGCGTCGAGCAGGCCCTCGTCCATGTTGATGTCGATGACCTGCGCGCCATTCTCCACCTGCTGGCGCGCGACCTCCACGGCGCGGCCATAGTCCCCGGCCATGATGAGCTTCTTGAACGCCGCCGATCCGGTGACGTTGGTACGCTCGCCGACATTGACGAAGAAGGTGGAGGATGGGTTCGCGGTCATAAAGGGTCGATTCGATTCCGTGCGGCTGGGTTGTGCGAGGCGGTGAATGGATCAGCCCGCCATCGTGAACGGCTCCAGCCCGGCAAGCCGCGTCCGCACCGCCGGCTTCGGGATCGCGCGCGGAGGCAAACCCTTCACGCCCTCCGCGATCGCCTTGATATGCGCCGGCGTCGAGCCGCAGCAGCCGCCGAGCACATTGACCTGCCCGGCCCGCGCCCATTCGCCGACCAGCCCCGCCGTCGTCACCGGCGCTTCGTCGTAGGCACCCAGTTCGTTCGGCAGGCCGGCGTTGGGGTAAATCATGATGAGCGTGTCAGCTATCTCGCTCAACACCTTGACATGCGGGCGCAATTGCTCCGCGCCGAACGAGCAGTTCAGCCCGATGGTGATAGGCCTGGCATGGCGCACCGCGTACCAGAACGCCTCCACCGTATGGCCGGAGAGGTTGCGGCCCGAAAGATCGGTAAGCGTCATCGACAGCATGATCGGCAGGTCCCGGCCCAGCGCTTCACCCGCCTCGATCGCGGCCATGATCCCGGCCTTGGCGTTGAGAGTGTCGAACACCGTTTCGATCAGCACGAAATCCACGCCGCCTTCGACCAGGGCGTCGATCTGCTCGCGGTAAACGTCTTTCAGATAGTCGAAATCGATCTCGCGATAGCCGGGATCGTTCACGTCCGGGCTGAGCGATAGCGTCTTGTTGGTCGGCCCGATCGCGCCTGCGACGAAGCGCGGACGGCCGTCCTTCGCCTGAAACTCGTCGGCGATGCGCCGCGCGAGCTTCGCGCTCTCCACGTTGATCTCGCGCACCAGATGCTCGGCCGCATAATCGGCCTGGCTGATGCGATTGGCGGAGAAGGTGTTCGTCTCGGCGATATCCGCCCCCGCCTCGAAATAGGCGCGATGGATCGATTCGGGCACCTCCGGCTTCGTCAACGCCAGGATGTCGTTATTGCCCTTCTGGTCGCGCGACAGGCCCAGCGACCCGGCATAATCCGCCTCGGAGAGTTTCCAGTTCTGGATCTCCGTGCCGAACGCGCCGTCGGTAATCAGGATGCGCCTGGCGGCCTCGGCATTGAAACGCTCACGAATACTCATGACAAATCCTTATGCCGCAGCGGCTTGCGCGCCATTCTTCGCGCGCAGACCAAGCAGGTGGCAGATCGCGAAGGAGAGCTCGGCGCGGTTCAACGTATAGAAATGGAATTGCTTCACCCCGCCCGCATAGAGCTTGCGGCACAGCTCCGCCGTCAGCGTCGCGGCGACGAGCTGGCGCGCGTCGGGCAAATCGTCCAGCCCCTCGAACAGGCGCCCCATCCACGGCGGGACGGCGGTGCCGCACATCGCGCTCATCCGCTGCACGGCGGCGAAATTGGACACGGGCATGATTCCCGGCACGATCTCCGCCGTGATCCCCGCCGCCGCCACGCGATCGCGGAAACGGAAGAACGTCTCCGGCTCGAAGAAGAATTGCGTGATCGCGCGCGTCGCGCCGGCGTCGATCTTGCGCTTGAGGTTGTCGAGGTCGGCACCCGCATCGGCCGAATCCGGGTGGCTCTCCGGGTAAGCCGCGACCGAAAGCTCGAACGGATGCAGCCGCCGCAGCCCGTCGACCAGCGCGGCGGCGTTCTCATAGCCGCCCGGGTGCGCCCGATAGCGCGCGCCCTGCACCGGCGGATCGCCGCGCAGCGCCACGACATGCCGCACACCCGCCGCCCAATATTCGCGCGCCACCGCGTCGATCTCCTCACGCGTCGCCTCGACGCAGGTGAGGTGCGCGGCGGCCGGGATCGCCGTCTCGCGCGCGATGCGGGCGACGGTGGCGTGGGTGCGCTCGCGGGTCGATCCGCCCGCGCCATAAGTGACGGAGACGAAGCGCGGGGCGAGCGGCGCGAGCGTGCCGATCGACCGCCAGAGCGTCTCCTCCATCTTCCCCGTCTTCGGCGGGAAGAATTCGAAGCTCACGTCGATATCGCCCGCCACGTCCGCATAGAGCGGCCCGTCGAGCGCGCGGCGCGCCTCCTCAAGCTGGTTGAGAGACAGGGTCATGCCGCCTTCACCTCATGCAAGGCCGCGCCCTGGCGGACGCCCAGCCATAATTTCACCGTCAGCTCGCCGCCCGCCAGCGTCTCCACCTCCGCC
>JAYRJH010000080.1:0-9835 GCA_041906415.1 Sphingomonas sp.
GCGGCTGGCGCGCGGCTGGTCGCTCGATACGGCTGGCGCGGATATCGTGCGGCGCGCTCTGGTATTGCTGGCCGACCATGAACTGAACCCCTCCGCCTTCGCAGCGCGCGTCGCCGCCTCCACCGGGGCATCGATCGCGGCCAGCCTGCTCGCCGGGCTCGGCGCGCTTTCCGGCCCATATCACGGCGGCGCGGGCATGGCCGTGGGCGCCATGGTAGCGGAGGCGGCGCGCAGCGAGCCGGAGACGACGATCACCCGCTGGCTGGCAAGCGGACATCGCCTGCCCGGCTTCGGCCACCCGCTATATCCCCATGGCGATCCGCGCGCCGCCGCGCTGCTGGCCCGTGTCACGCCCGATCCATTGCTCGCACGCTTGCGTGAAGCCGTGACGGAGGCGACCGGCGAACTGCCCAACATCGATTTCGCATTGTTCGCGGCAGCACGGATGCTGGGCCTGGCGGAGGACGCAGGTTTCCGGCTTTTCGCGATCGCCCGCGCGGCTGGCTGGGCGGCGCACGCGATGGAGCAGGCGCGTGCCGGCACGATCATCCGCCCGCGCGCGACCTATATCGGCCCCACCCCGCGGTCGGCTGAATAGCTTGCGGTCTCACAACGGCTGATCGACGCCACCTTCCCATCTGGCCTTGCACACAGCCCGCCAGAAAAATGACTTTTCGATCTGGCGGAGACGGAGTCTAACTCACTCGCGTTCCTAATCTGCCGTATCTCGACCTAAGTATCTGATTTAAGGCTATTGATCCCAACGGCATGTTTCATAGTCGTTCCTACTTGACCGTATTCGATCCATCGTACAATGTGGGTAGAACAGTGGGTAACGAGGTTCGAAAAATGGCGAAGCGGGCGATCAACAGGCTGATAGCGACGCAGCTAAACAAGCTCGCGCCGGGTATGCACCCGGACGGCGGCGGCCTCTGGCTTCAGGTGAGCCCGGCCGGAACGCGGTCATGGTCATTTCGCTTCACCCTTCAGGGCAAATCGCGGGAGATGGGGCTAGGCCCCCTAATTACGATCAGCCTGGCCGAAGCTCGAACGGCAGCGCTTGAAGCCCGGAAGCAGCTTCTCAACGGCGTCGATCCGATCGAGCACCGCAAGGCCGCTCGCGTAGCGGCCGCGCTCGCTGCGGCCAGCGCGAAGACGTTCAAGGAATGCGCCGAAGCCTATATCGCCGCGCACAAGGCGGGATGGAGCAAAGTTCACGCGGCGCAATGGCCGTCGACCATGGCGACATATGTCTACCCCGTCTTCGGCGACATGCCCGTGCAGGCGGTGAACCGCGATCTTGTGTTGAAGGTGCTCGCGCCGATCTGGACGACTAAGACCGAAACCGCGTCGCGGGTGCGCGGCCGGATCGAGCGCATATTGGATTGGGCACGAGCGGAGGGCTTCAGGACCGGAGAAAACCCGGCCCGGCTCCGGGGAAATCTCGACCACTCCCTTGCCAAGCAATCGAAGGTGCAGACGGTCGAAAATCATCCCGCGCTCGCGCACGCGGCAATGCCGGGATTCATGTCGACACTGGACCGCCGCAACAGCACGTCGGCGCAGGCATTGAAGCTGACAATCCTTACCGCCTCGCGCACGTCGGAAGTGCGGCTTGCGGAATGGTCGGAGTTCGATCTGGAGGCCCGGCTATGGACCCGCCCGGCGAAGCGCATGAAGGGCCGCAAGGAACATTCGGTGCCTTTGAGCGACGCGGCCATGGCCGTGCTCGAAGCGGTGAAGGGGCTCGACACGAAGTTCGTCTTCCCCGGCGGGAAGAAGGAAACGCCATTGTCAAATATGGCCATGAGTGAGTTCCTGAAGGGGTTGAACGGCGATCCTGCCAAATATGTGGATCGCCGATCTGGCCGCCCGATCACGGTGCACGGCTTCCGCAGCACGTTCCGCGATTGGGCCAGCGAAGAGACAAATTTCCCGCATGAAGTCTGCGAAATGGCGCTCGCGCACGTCATCGGCAACAAGGCCGAAGCGGCCTATCGGCGCGGCGAACTTCTCGCCAAGCGTCGCGAATTGATGGACGCTTGGTCCAAATATTGCGCCAGTGCGCCGCCGGCTGCCAAAGACAGCGACGACGCGGCCGCCGAAATCGCGGCGCAAGTTCGCCGGGAAACGGGCAAGCCGATCAACGAAGCGGCACGCATTGCGGTCGACAGCATGAACGCTGTGTATGCCGACTTCCATGACGTTGATTTAGGGCACGGGCCGGCGATTGCTCCACCCGCGCACGTCGATGGTAGCACGCCTCTTCATCGCGACCAGCTTGATCATGAGACTGCCCGCGAAGAACTCGAAAGGCGGCAGCGGCGGCACGTCGTCGACGAACAAACGCCTCCGCTCCAGCTTGAAACGCGCCTTCACGCTAACGACGCCGTTGTCAGGCGCATCGCCCGGAAGGCCGAAAAGCTGGCGGCCAATGTGGGTAGAACTGCGGCGGAATAGGCCGTCTAACCCGGCCTCGCATGGAGCCCGTTCCTAATCGCACGTAATCCTTCCCCGGCAATTGAAGCCGGAGATGCGATATGGACCTTGCAACTGAAACCAGCCAGCCGCGCCAATGGAAGAAGCGCGAGCCCGCGCCCGACGCGCGGCTGCTCGACCTTGGCGAATTTTGCGAACGCTATTCGATCGGGAAAACCAAGGCGTATCGCGAGATCAACTCGGGGCGTCTGCGCACGTTGCTGCGCGGCAATCGGCGCTTCGTTCGCGTCGAAGATGCCGAAGCATGGTTGAACGACATGCACGTGGCGGCGTGAACCTCAAAGAAAAAGCCGGCCCGCCACCACGCGGAACCGGCTTTGATACGCACCCCGACAAAAGGAAACGCCCATGCTTCTTAGCAGAATCGAGAGTCGCGGGCAATTTCGCGATTGGTATGCGCACGGCGACCCTGTGCCCGGCGTCCGTTGCTCCCGCTTCCCGATCGCCGATCACGACGACGCGGCGCGGCTCGGCACGTTCACCCGGCCAGCCTGCCACGACGAGGCGGCCGACGCGCCGTTGCGGCCGCTGGAGCATCCCGTCGTCGTCGTGGCCCCCACGGCGTGTCCCAAGACGGTGAAGCGCTACCTGGCCGCGTCACGGCCGAAAGATGCTCCATGGCCAAAAGAGCCCGCTGAAGACTTCCACCGCGTGCTCGACCGCAAGCTCGCGCAGCGCTGGAGACGGGCATGAACGGCCGGGGCGCTATCGCGCTGGCCTTCGACGTCCGCGTGACTTTCCGCCGGCTCCGGCCGCACGAGCGCCGCGCCGTGGAGCCCGGCCGCCGCGTCGTCGTCGCGATTGCGCACACGCCGCACGGCCCGGAGGAACAGCCCTGGCTCGTGCCGGCGCGGGACGCGAAGCGCGCCTTCAATCCACGTCGCCGCGATCTGTCGCGAGCGCTGGAGGCGGGGCAAACGCCTCCGGGCTGGCTCCGCCTCTAATCCTGAAATCCCTCGCGCCGCAGGGCGCGCCCGGTGCCCGCAAGGATAACGCCGGTGGCTGCAAGAGACACAACAATGGCCACCTCTGTTATCGACGTTCTCCGCTCCAAAGCCGAACCCGCCGACATGCGCGAAGCCGCGCTCGCGTGGGCGGCCAGGGGCTTCAAGGTTTTCCCGATCGCGGCCGGCACGAAGAAGCCGCTCGTCGCCGACTTCCCCGCCGTGGCCACGGGCAATCCCGACGAGGTGCGCGCCCTTTGGACCGACCCCGTTCTGGACGGGTGGGCGCTGCCCCATAACGTCGGCGTGCTGACGGGCGGCGATCTGCTCGTGCTGGACGTCGACACGAAGCGGGGCAAGCCGGGGCTGGCTTCTCTTGCCGCTTTGGAGCTTGGCGAACCGACGCTCACCGTGCGTACGCCTTCGGGCGGACAGCACCTCTATTTCCGCACCGATCGGGAGGTGGCCAATTCGGCCGATCATCCCGGCCCCGGCTTGGACGTGCGCGGCCGCCACGGCTACGTGCTCGCGCCCGGCTCCGCAACCGACGTCGGCCGCTATGAGATCGAACGCGACGGCGCCGTGGCCGCTGCTCCACCGCACCTGATCGCCCGGCTGGCCGCTCCGCGCGAGCGGGCCGACACGGCCGCACCGGCCGCCGATCTGGACACGCCGGAGGCAATCGAGCGGGCGCGGGAGTTCCTGCGGACGCGCGAGCCGGCCGTGGAAGGACAGGGCGGCGACGATTGGACCTATCGGACGGCCGCGATCGTGAAGGACATGGGCCTATCGGCCGTCATGGCGTTGGACGTCCTGCTGGAATGGAACGAGCGGTGCGCGCCGCCGTGGAGCGTCGACGAACTGGAGGCCAAGGTGGAGAACGCCTTCGCCTATGGCCTGTCAGCCGCAGGATCGCAGACACCGAACGTCGACCTGGCCGGGATCGAGATCGTGCCGCCGCGCTACGTCCAGCCGCAGCGCGCGCCTTTGCAATGGTCCGACGATCCGGGCGGCGATCAGCCTATCCGGTGGCTGCTGAAGGGCATTCTGCCCCGCAATGGCGTCGGGATCATCTATGGCGCGCCGAAGAGCGGGAAGAGCTTCGTCGCTTTTGATCTGTCGGCCCGGCTGGCCGCCGGCCTGCCATGGTTCAACATCCGCACGCCGAAGGAACCGATCGGAGCGCTGCTCTTGCTCGGGGAAGGGGCCGGCACGGTGCGCACGCGCCTCCAAGCCTTCAGGCTCGCCGCCGGGACAGACTTTCCGCCCCTCGCGTGGGCGTCGGTGGCGAACCTCTCCACGGCCGCCGGGCTGGCCGCTGCGCGCGAGATCATTGCGGACGCGGTGGCCGGCATGGCGTCGCGGGGCCTGCGGCTTGGCATGATCGTCGTCGACACCCTCGCCAGTGCGCTTGGGCTCGAAGACGAGAACAGCGCCCCGGAGGTGACGGCCGCCCTGAAGGCGCTGGAGGCCCTTGCGGCGGAGTTCGACGTCGCGGTGCTCGGCATTCACCACGCTGGCAAGAACGGCCAGGATCGAGGCTCCAGCGCCTTTCGCGCCGCGTGCGACGTGATGCTTGCCGTGGAGCGCAGCGAGCCTGTCGCAGGGCAGGCGAACAATCACCGGCAAATCTCCGTCGTGCTCAACCGGAACGGCGAAGGGGACTGGAGCGCGAACTTCACGCTCGATCGCGTCGTGCTCGGGATCGACGAAGACGGCGACGAGATCACGTCGTGCACGGTTCGGCCAGCGGGGGCGTCCCCTGCGGAGCTAGACCGGCGCGAGATCGTCATGGCGCAATTCGACCCGTGCACGATCCATATCGAGGGCCACCGGCTTCCCGGCGATCGGTGGGGGCTGACGCGCACCATGCTGTCGCGCCGCTGCAAAGAGGTGTGGGACGTGAAGGACGAGGCGGCGAAGTCGGCCGTCAAGCGGGCGGTAGCAGAATTGCTACGTTCCGGCCGGTTGGAGGAAATCACCGTCACGGGCGACAAGTATCTCGTGGCGATCGACCAGCGGATAGGAGGCGACATTGCAGCGGCCAGCCTCTTTTGACGGGTCACGCTTCGGGTCACGCCGGGTCATCGCCGCTTCGCGGTCGTCGCAATTCACCGGAAAACCGCAGATTTCCGTGCTTTTTGGCCGGGTCACATTCCGGGTCACGCCGGGTCAAATGCCCGATCGGCCCTCCAAGCCTGCCCCCTTTGCGCCGCCCTTGGGCGCAAGGGGCGGGTCACCGGGTCATATACTAGGGGGTGCAGATTTGACCCACTGCAAAGCACTGAAAAAACGTGATTATTTTGAGGGTCTGAAATGCAGTGACCCGGCATTTGACCCGAAGACCGAAGAGGGGAACCACCCATGAAGCTGAATGCCGATTACGTGGTCTATCTGGACGCCGAACAGGCGAAGGTGACGGTGGAAGACAAGGCGGCCCATGCGGAGAAGCACCCGCAGAGCCATGAGCGCTTCAACGTCAGCACCATGGCCGATCTGCTTTCCACCTTCGTGCAAGCGGTGATCGACTGCGGCGCTTCGGCCCGTTGCGTGCACGAGGCTTTCCTGACGATCCCCGAATATCGAGCGGCCGTTCCGCTCGACAGCGCGGGGCGCGTCTACTCCGGCCAGGCTTACGAGAAGGGCAACTGAAATGAGCGCTATTCCTGATCCGCGATCGAGCTTCGAAGCCGAAGATAGCAAAAATGCCAGCGGTGAAGAGGCGACTAGCAGAAATGCTACAGAGGGACGCGATCCCGTGACGGGTGTTTTTCTGACGGGCAACAAAAGGTCCCGTGGAAGGCCCAAAGGCTCGCGTGCGAGGTTGAGCGAAAAGTTCTTCGCCGCCCTGCATGACGACTTCATGGAGAACGGCGTCGCGGCAATCGCCCGCGTCCGCTTTCACGATCCGAGCACCTATATCAGCGTCATTGCCAAGCTCATGCCGCAGAAGCTGGAGATCACGACGCCCACGGACGGGCTGTCCGACGAGCGCTTGGCCGAAATGCTCGAATTTGCGGAGCGCATGGCGGGGCTTCAGGCGGAACAAGCCAAGGTGATCGACGTGACGCCCACGCTCCCGGCTCCGGCCGTTACGATCGAGACACTGGCCACGCCTCCGTCGCGCAGCCCCGGCCGTGACGCTGCCGCAGCGGCCAAGCGTGCCGATCTGGAGGATCAGGCGGCCGCAGCACGTCATGGCGAGCCGGCGCGGCCCTCTGCGGCCGTCGTCGACGAGATCAACCCGGAGGACCTATTTTGATGCTATGCGGGCGCAACGATCAGGAGGTATTCATGGGCGAGATGGACGATTGCGCGGTGCAGATGCTCAATGTCATGTCGGAGCTTGCAAGGGATGCCGGGTGGGCCGGTGCTTGGGCAGCGCTGCTTCAGGGGAGCCCGGACGGCGCGCAAGCCTTGGCCGAATGGATCGCGGCCCAACCCGAGGAACGCCGCGCGGAACTATGCTTGATGTTCACCGGGGAAGTGATGCGGAGATAGCCTCCGCCGCATAGTGACAGTAATCATCGGAAAATATGAGCCTTGGCGGGGCAGTGTAAATCCTACCCACATTTCAACCCATGTTGTCGAAGGCCGTGCCCGCTCCAGCCTAGCCGGTGGCCGTCATGACCGCCCCGCTCTTGTCGCGTTCGGCCGCCCACGAAAATCGCCCTCCGCGCATTCGCCGCAAGGGGTGGGGTGGGGGGCCGGATCGCGGCGGGTCCCATTGGGGGAATAAAATACCGCATCCACTATTGCGGCCACCTAGCCGGAGCGGCCGGAGCGGCGGCCCGCCCGAAGTGGCATAACAGGTTAGTCCAAGCACAATTGCTATAATCAGCGGACCCGCCCTTGGGCCAACGGTTCGTTTGTGCATTTGAAGTAGAGCGCCCGAACCGCGTCCAAAGCCTCGTCGAGTTCTTCGATTGCGTATTCCGCAAACCCGCCAAGGTGCTGACGATCGTTCGCCACATACTGAATCAGGCTGTCCCTGACGTGGTTCGCTTCGATCAGGGTATCAAGCGTCTTTTTCATCATCTCGAAAACCGAGCCGTCGAGCGACGCCACCTCAAACAGATACTTTTGCACCGCGTCGGTGTGAACAGGCCTGACGATGGCCGATGAGTGGCCTTTGCCAGCAGGATTTATGACGAGCCGGTCGAAACTGCCTTCCTTTTCAAGAGCGATCGGCCAACCGCTTTCGTGCGCCTCGTCAGTAGCTCTAATCTGCTCGATCAATTTTTGGATCGCGAAGCTGTTGCGCTCGCACTCGACAGCGAGAAAGCGCCTTATGGCGTGCATCTTTCTGGCGTTGAGGCGATGACGGCGGACGAACTCCAGCACCTCTTTCGCCAGGAAGATGCAAATCGCCACGACAACGGCGATGGGGATCACGTTCGGATGCTCGATCATGCCGACTAGATAGCCGCGTTTCCCGATCGCGCGAAACGACCATTGTGCGGTGACCCTGCATAAATGTGGGTAGCGCTCCGCCCGATACTTCGAACCCCCGCTCGCATCGCATCCGTCTTCATTTCGAGGTCAAAAGACGTCGAACCGACACGGAGACGTCACCATGGCGCACACGATCGCGATTACTGTCCGAATGCCCCCTGACTTGCACGACGCCCTGTCGCGGGCGGCGGCCGACGAGCTTTTGAGCGGTGCGGCGTTTCTTCGTCGCCTCGCCCAAACGGAGCTTCGGCGGAAGGGCTATGTCGCTCCGCGCGTGGCGGAGCCCGTCAATGGCTGACGCGGCCGAAGAGCTTCGCCGGCTTTACCTCCAGCGGGAGCAAGTTTGCCTAGCTGGCCGGGTGGCAGACGAAGCCGTGGTGCGCGGCGACGCCAGCGCCCGGATCGAGGCGGAACGCCTCTTCGCGGAGCTTCACCGAATTGACCTTGCCATAAACCGACTGGAGGCCGGAAATGACACAAAGCACTAACTCCGCCGATCTTGAAGCGATCATCGCCGACGAGACGGCGGCGATCGAGGCGTGCCGTGCGCGGCGCGGCGAAGCCCTGGCCGCCGGCCGGATCGACGAGGCCGACGATTGGTCGCGGGAGATCGCGCAGCGGCGCGCGCGGATCGAAGGGCTTGAAGACGCTTTGCGCACCGAACGCGAAGCGCAGGCCGACGCCGCCACGGCCGAAGAGGTGAAGCAGGCGCAGAAGGACCGCGCTCGGCTCCAGAACCTTGCGCGGAAGGTGCGCAAGCTGGCCGCTGCGGAAGACGAGGCCCTTTCGGCTGTCGTGGCGGCGCGCCGCGCTCTGCTCGAAGGGATCGCGGAGCTTTGGCTTGCGGCGGACGGCCCGACGCAGAGCCGTGAGCTTGGCGACCTTCCGACCACGAAGAACAATCTGCCCCTGATCGCTCTCGAACGTCTCGCGCATGGCGACGTCATGGCCAGTCGCTCGCCGATGCTCGATCGCTCGGCTCCGGCCCCAAGCGTGCGGGAACATCTCGACAAGGTGCTCGATCTGATCGCGCCCGGTCCCGGCCGCCCGCCGAAGGCCGGTGGCGAAGACGCGCAGAGGGAGGCGGCATAATGTCCGATTTCACTCCCGCCCCGGCTCCGGCCGCCGCACCCGCGACAGATATCGGCGCGCTCGTGCAACAGGCGGCCAATCCCGACCTTACGCCGCAGGCCCGCGCCAAGCTCGTCGACGAGATCGAGCGCTATCACCAGAACGGCAGGGCGGCCGCTCCGGGCGGCCAGGGGGATAGCGCCGAAGTGCCCGAAGGCTTTGAGGCCCCGGCTTCCCCGCTGGCCTACACGCTCGAAAACGCGCTCCCGCCGGGTGCCGATATCGTCGATCAGGCCGGGCTCGGCGCGCTGAAGAGCGGCCTTCACGCCATGGGCGTGCCGGCGGAGATCGCGGCCGCCGGCTTCGCAGAGATCGCACACCTCCACGCGCAAGGCACGTTCGCCAGCGAAGCGGCCTACGATCAGCAGGTGCAGCTTTGCCGCAACGCCATGTACAAGGTGCACGGAGAGAACGCGCCCGCCATGATCCGCGACGGCCTGGCCGCCGTCGACGCTGCGGTGCGCGCCGGCCACCTCACCGAATCTGCCGCCGAAGCGATCATCGCCAGCCCAATGGCGCTGTCCAAGGCCGCAGAGTTCCGCCGCTTCGGCGGGAAAACCCGCAAGTAGCAGAAAGGAAACAGAGAATGGCCAAGCAATACGATTACGTGCGCGGCAACGATAAGGTTGCCCTCGCGAAGTCCACTGTCGGCGCGATTGGCGGCGGCATTGGCGCTCGGGTCATCATCGACGACACGGTGGTTTCGTCGAAGGAGCAAGCGGCGATCGGGCTCGAAATCGCCTTGCAGAAGATCATGGAAGACACGTGGCCGCCGGCATGACGATCGGCGTCACCCTCTATAGCTG
>JAYRJH010000081.1:0-9796 GCA_041906415.1 Sphingomonas sp.
GAGCTGCCGCCAGTCGCCCGGCTTGGGCAGGGCGATGTGGCGGACGTGGAATTCCAGGTCGAATTCCGGGTCCTCGATCCAATAGGGGTGATCGAGATCGAACGGCACGCGCACCAGCCGCTGCCGGAACGATCGCGCCCCGCCCAGCCGCGCCTCAACGAAGGACAGGATATCCTTGAACCGCACGAACCCGCCCGGCGCGGTGGACGGATCATAGATCGCGACCGAGCCGATGTGCATCGGCGTGTGCGGCGTTTCCAGATATACGAACGAGGCGTCCATTGCAGATAGTTGCTGCATCCGTCCTCTCCCTCGGCGCGGCGTGCATGACGCCGCCTCCACGCATGCTGGACCGCCCGCACGGAGAGAGCAAGCGCTTTGAAGCACGATTGAATGGTTCACATTGATTGGAAAGCAGTCAGGCAGCTTTCCAATCGGCTGGCCAAAAAGCAGCCTCAGGTGTCGCACGCCTCATATCCGCCCGTCATACCCCACTTTCCCTTCATTTGGCTTCCATGAAGTCGAACGGCTTTGCAGGGACGAGCTGGCTCGATGCCTCGCCGGCAAGGACGCGGGCCATGTCCACCCCGAGATCCAGTTTGCGGACATGCGCGCCTTCCGAGAAGTCGAGATTTTTCAAATCCACCCAGAAAATGTTGGGCGATGTTGCTGACTCGCCGTAGAAACGCATGCTCTTCTGGTCAGCCACCACGCGCCAGCGGGTGGTGGACAGGTTCGGCGCCTCTGGGATGCTTACGCCATAAGGTGCCGAAGCGTTGCGGATGACGCTGAACACGGCGGCGGCGGCGATCCTTGGGTCGTCGCTTTGGGTCACCGCGTTGATGTAGAATCCGGCGCGCACGAAGCGGTCTTCGGAACGGCCGCTGCCGGGAAGGAATTTGAGCGCGTCGACCGCGCTCCAGTATTTCTGGGTGGCGAGTTGCTGATCGTAGGGCGGATCGTTCGTCACCACCTCGTACGAGCGGTCGTGATGGATACTCAGCTTGCCGCCGATCCATTCCATAACGGCGCTGTCGCCGGTGGCATCGGAGAGCGTCAGATGCAGCGGCGCGAGGCTGCCGGGACGGCCGGGCACCTCGCCGCTCACTACCTGCACGGGATGGCTGCGCGTGTATTCGACCGCCTCCGAGACCGTCGCAAACTGATCGAGGTAGAACTGCGCCCAGATCGCCAGCGACATACGCGGTGTTGTCCCGTCGTCCTTCGGGTACTCCGAGGCGTTGAGCCATAGCAGGCTGGCGTTGAGGCCGGCTTCGTTCATGCCGTCGACCGTCGAGATGTCATAGCCGGAAACGGCCAAGCTGCCATATTTCGATGTCCATTCCACCGAACGCGAACCTGCGGCTCCATTGCGCTTCATCCCGCGGGGGAAGACCCAGAAGTTGCTGACCATCGGATCCTTGAAGTCCATATTGCGGCCGGTGAGATTGCGTCCGTCCGGCCCGTGATAGACGACCCGTGTGCAGGCCTGGGCCTCGGTTGTCAGCAGTGCCGTAGCTGCGGCCAGGGCAATGAGCATGCGTGCAAATCGAGACATGTTGACCACCAATCCGTTAGAACACCGCGTGAAACCCTTGCCGATCGGAACCGATAGGTCATGCCGAGAACCGGGCCGCTGAGGCGCGTATCGTAGACATGACCGCCGTGATCGTAATCGACGTCGAGCACCTTGTAGCCCACCGAGCCGGAAAGGTGATCGGAGAAGACGTAATTGACGGTAGCCAGCGCCGACCATGTGAGATCGGAACCGGCGCCGAAGCCAGATCGAAACAGCATGAAGCGCCCTCTTTTTCATCTGCGTCAACTAGATTACTAGCGAGGAAATTTACTGTCAGGCCAGGCATGTGAGAACCTCTGCCCGTAGGCAACTGCCGGGAAGACGCCATCCATCTGTTAATTTTAGAAATAAATTGCCAATTTGTGCGGTAATCGGCGGCAAATGGCGGAGAGGGTGGGATTCGAACCCACGGTGAGCTTGCACCCACAACGGTTTTCGAGACCGTCCCAATCGACCACTCTGGCACCTCTCCGCGAGGTCGTCCGCGCATCGGCGGGGCGATCGAAGGCGCGCCTCTAGCCATAATGTTTCGCGCGCGCAAGCCGCCCATTGCCCCGTCAGCGCGAGACACTAGATTAGGCCCATGACCATCCCCGCAGCACAGCGCCTTTCCCCCGATGCCATGGATGCGCCGCCCGTTTCGCACGCGCGCTTCGCGATCGGGGAGGTGGTGCGCCACCGCATGTTCGATTTCCGCGGCGTGATCTTCGATGTCGATCCCGTCTTCAACAACAGCGACGAATGGTATGAGGCGATTCCCGAGCGGATTCGCCCGCGCAAGGATCAGCCCTTCTACCACCTGCTCGCGGAGAACGGGGAATCGACCTATGTCGCCTATGTCAGCCAGCAGAATCTGGTGCCCGACGACAGCGACGAGCCGATCGATCATCCCGCGATCGCCGGTCTGTTCACCGATTACGCCGACGGCCGCTACAGCCTGAGGCGAGAGCACAGGCATTGATGGTTCCCTGGCGAGGCGGCGTCGCGACAGGCTTCATGGCAGTTGACAGAATCACCAAGTCGGCTTAACCGCGCCGCTTCTCCCGACGGGTGCGCCCGTTCGGGCAATAGCATTTGGAAAGTGACAAGGGCCATGTTCGCAGTCGTGCGCACGGGCGGCAAGCAATATCGCGTCGCCGCCGGAGACAAGATCGTCGTCGAGAAGATCGAAGGTGATGCCGGTTCGTCGGTCACGCTTGGCGACGTGCTGCTCGCTGGCGAAGGCTCCGAGCTGAAGCCGACCTCCGGCCTCACCGTCGCCGCCGAGATCATCGCGCAGGCGAAGGGCGAGAAGGTGATCGTTTTCAAGAAGCGTCGCCGCCACAATTATCGCCGCCGCAACGGCCACCGTCAGCAGCACACGATCCTGAAGATCGTGTCGATCGGCGCCGCCAAGGCCTGAAGGAGTAGATCGCAATGGCACATAAGAAGGCAGGCGGTTCGTCGCGCAACGGTCGTGATTCGGCCGGTCGTCGTCTCGGCGTGAAGAAGTTCGGCGGGCAGGAAGCCGTCGCCGGCAACATCCTCGTGCGTCAGCGCGGGACCAAATTCTATCCGGGCCGCAACGTGGGCATGGGCAAGGACCATACCCTGTTCGCGCTCGTCGACGGCCGCGTCGTGTTCCACGACGGCAAGCTTGGCCGCAAATTCTGTTCGGTCGAGATTATGCAGGCAGCGGCCGAATAACATCGGGCAACCAGCCGGGTTGCCCACCAGGGCGACCCGGGTTCCGCGAACAGGAACCAGCCATACGAAAGGGAGACGGGTCCGCCCCGGCTCCCTTTTTTCATGCTCCCTGAACCCAAAGTGTCGCCGGATCGTCATCTCCCCGACGTAACGGCGCCCAGGCGAGGAGAGCGACGATGTTCGCGCGGACGAAGAGATTGACGTTGCGGCCCTGGTGGCCCGAAGATGCCGAGGAGCTGACCCGGACGATCGCGCATGAGGCGGTGGCGAGGAAGCTCGCGCGCATGCCCTGGCCCTATGGGCTGGAGGAAGCGCAGGCGTTCCTCTCCCTCCCGCGCGGGGCGGCGGAGCCGCGCTTCGCGATCCTCGCGCACGAAAACGATTATCCGCATCTGGTCGGCAGCATCGGCCTGCGCGCGGAGAATGACGTGCATGAACTCGGCTATTGGCTGACTCCGAAGGCATGGGGCCGCGGCTATGCCACCGAAGCGGGGCGGATCGTGATCGAGCAGGCGCGCCACGCCCTGGGGCTGAAGCGGATCGAGGCCAGCCACCACCTCGACAATGCGGCCTCCCGCAAGGTGCTGACCAAGCTCGGCTTCCGCGAGGTGCGGCGCGAGCCGCATTATTCGCTGGCGCATGGCGGCGAGGTGGATTGCGCGGTGCTGGCGCTCGACCTCGACGATGACGACCGAGCGGACATGCCGCCGCTTCCGATCGCCGCGTGATCCCGTCCGCCCTTCTCCTTCCGGGGAGGGGCGGACGGGCACGCTCCCCATTGTAATTTCCCGTCAAAGCGCCGACAGCCACAGCATATGTCCGTTACCCCTCTTCCCACCCGTCGCCGGCTCAGCCCGGAGGAATCGCGCGAAGCCGCGCTGGAGGCGGCGCGCGCGCTGCTGGTGGAGGTCGGCCCGCAGGCGGTGACGCTGAAGGCCGTCGCGTCGCGCATCGGCCGCACGCACGCCAACCTGCTCCATCATTTCGGCTCGGCCGACGGCTTGCAGAAGGCGCTGATCGCGCGGATGGCCGCCTTCATCACCGGCACGATCCGCGAGGCGGTGCTACGCCAGCGCGAGACCGATCAGGAGCCGGCCGAGATCGTGGACCTCGCCTTCGACGCGTTCGACACCGGCGGCGCGGGGGCGCTGGCGAGCTGGATGATCCTGACCGGCAACGAGGATGCGCTCGATCCGATCTTCGAGGCGATCCACGATCTGGTCGAGGAGCTTTCCGCCGGCCACACCAAGGGGGAACGCCCGCTCCAGGACGAGACCGTCCAGCTCGTGCTGATGGCGGTCGGCGATGCGCTGTTCGGCGCGCCGCTCACCCGCGCGCTCGGCCTGCCGCGCAACCGCGCGCGGCGGCTCGCCTATGACATGCTGATATCCCGCCCGCCGGAGTGCTGAGGTGCATTTTCTCGATCAGGCCAAGATCTTCGTCCGCTCCGGCGCGGGCGGCCCCGGCGCGGTCAGCTTCCGGCGCGAGAAGTTCATCGAATATGGCGGGCCGGACGGCGGCAACGGCGGCAAGGGCGGCGATATCGTGTTCGAAGCGGTCGCCGGCCTGAACACGCTGATCGACTTCCGCTACACGCAGCATTTCCGCGCCGAGCGCGGGCAAGGCGGCTCCGGCTCGAACCGCACCGGCGCGGGCGGCGACGATCTGGTCATCAAGGTGCCGGTCGGCACGCAGGTGCTTGCCGACGACGAGGAGCGCACCCTGCTGCTCGACATGGTGAAGGTCGGCCAGCGCGAGGTGTTCCTGCGCGGCGGCGACGGCGGGCGCGGCAACGCCAGCTACAAGACCTCCACCAACCGCGCGCCGCGCCAGCACGGCACCGGCTGGCCTTATGAGGAGGCATGGGTGTGGCTGCGGCTCAAGCTGCTCGCCGACGCCGGGCTGGTCGGGCTGCCCAATGCGGGCAAGTCCACCTTCATCAACGCCGTCACCAACGCGCAGGCAAAGGTGGGGGCCTATGCCTTCACCACCACGCGGCCGCAATTGGGCGTGGTGCGGCACAAGGGTCGCGAGTTCGTGATCGCCGACATCCCCGGCCTGATCGAGGGTGCGGCGGAGGGCGCGGGCATCGGCGACCGCTTCCTCGGCCATATCGAGCGCTGCCGCGTGCTGCTGCACCTCGTCGACGCCAACGACCCGGACGTGGCGGAGAGCTACCGCATCGTGCGCGACGAGCTTGCCGCCTATGGCGCGGGGCTGGACGACAAGCCGGTGGTGGTCGCGCTCAACAAGATCGACACGCTCGACGACGAGCTGATCGCCGCGCTCTCGGCCGAGCTGGAGGAAGCGAGCGGCGCGCCCGTCATCCCGATCTCCGGCGCGAGCGGCGTGGGGGTGGACTGGGCGCTCGACCGGCTGCTGGAGGCGATCGGCCCGGAGCCGGGCGCGGTGAGCGAGGACGACGAGGGCGAGGATGCGATCGAATGGTCGCCGGTATAGGCCGCTGATTCCCCTCCCCTGAAACGAGGAGGGGCTTTCAGCGTCTCAACGCCGCCGCACCGGCCGCGCCAGCGGAGCCTTTGCCGCGGCGAACAGGCGGTCGATGAACGCCAGCCGCCGCCGTGACAGATCGGGGTCGGTCGCCTTCGGCCAGGCGCTCACGATCGCCACCACCGTCTTCGTCGCCGGATCGACCGTGATGCTCTGCCCGAAAATGCCCACCCCGCCGAAGCGGTTGCCGGGGTAAGTCCACCATTGATAGCCATAGCCGAAGCCCGGCCCGTGCCCTGTATCGGCATGCGAGGCCGTGGCCGCCTCGAACCAGCCGGGCGCCACGATGCCGCGGCCGCGCTCCATCGCCAGTTGCCCCATCCGCGCATAATCGCGCAGCGACACGGAGAGGCAGCAGCCCGCCACCTCATGCCCCGCCGGATCGGTCATCCAGAAGGCGTCCTGCTCCATGCCATAGGGCTTCCACACCTTCTCGCTGAGATAGGTGGCGAGCGGCTTCTTCACCGCATTGGCGACGAGCACGCCGATCAGGTTCGTCTCGCCCGTCTTGTAGACCCATTTGCTGCCCGGCGCGGCTTCGCGCTTCAGCGTGCGCATATAGGCGACCGTGGGGTCCATCCCCGGCGGCACGGGAATGGAGAACATCCGCGCCACATCGGATTTCGGATCGGTATAATCCTCGTTCCATTGCGCGCCGGACGTCATCGTCAGCAGTTGCGCGATCGTCACGCCGTCATAGGCGCTGCCGGCGAGGTCCGGGATATATTTCGTCACCGGCTCGTCGACGGACTTGATGAAGCCGTCGCGGATCGCCGCGCCGACGAGCGTGGAGGTGAAGGATTTCGCGACCGAGAAGCTGGTCCAGCGCCCTTCGCGCGTCAGCCCGCGCGCATAGCGTTCCAGCCGGATCGTGCCCGCCTGCACCACGATCAGCCCCGCGACATTCTGGTCGCGCATGAAGGCGTCCACGTCACCCGCCGGGATCGGCAGGCGCGGGCCGGGCGGCAGCGCCAGCACCTTCTTCCCCGCCTGCACGACATGGCCGGGGAACATCTTCTCCATGTGCGGGAAGTTCTGGTCGCGCTGCGCCTGCGTCCAGAACAGGATCTCCGCGCCGATATTCTGGAGATGCGCGCGATTCTCCGCCGTCAGCGCGACGCCGCCCTCCACCGCTTGCGGCTGCGGCTGCGGCGCGCTCTGGGCGACGGCGGTGCCCGCCAGCAAGGTTGCCGCAATCAGACCCGTCCAGCGCATAGCCCCTCCTCCTTTATCAGCGTCACCTGCGCGACATCGATTCCGCCCCCGCGGAATCCGCCTTCGCAATACATCAGATAATAGCGCCACAAGTCGATGAAATTCCGATCGAAGCGGGCCGGAAGCCGGTTTTCCGCCACCGCCGCATCGAATTGCGCGCGCCAGATCGCCAGCGTTTCGGCATAATCGAGGCCGAAGCCCCTGCGGTCGCGCCACGCCAGCCCCCGCGCCGCGGCCAGCGCGCGGAAGCGGCTTTCGGAAATCAGCATCCCGCCGGGAAAGACATATCGCTGGATGAAGTCGACGTTGCGCGCATAGGCGTCCCACACGTCGTCCGCGATCGAGATGAGCTGGATCGCGGCCCGCCCGCCCGGCCTGAGCGCGCGGGCGATAGCATCGAGATAGGCGGGCCAGTATCGCTCGCCCACCGCCTCCACCATCTCGATGCTGGCTACCGCGTCATAAGCGCCGCTCACGTCGCGATAATCGGTGAGCGAGACGGTGACGGGCAGGCCCCGCGTCCGGCGCTCCACCACGGCTTTCTGCTCGGCGGAGAGCGTGATGGCGTGGACGCTCGCTCCGGCCTCCGCCGCCGTCAGCGCGAAGCTGCCCCAGCCGCAGCCGATCTCCAGCACGCGCGCGCCCTCGCCCGCCTTCGTGCGCTCCAGGATCGCGGCGAGCTTGCGGCGCTGCGCCTGCTCCAGCGTGTCGCCGGGGGCGAAGATCGCGCTTGAATAAGTGAGCGTCGGATCGAGCCATTCGGCGTAGAAATCGTTGCCGAGATCGTAATGCGCGGCGATGTTGCGCCTGGCCCCCGCGCGATCGTTGCGGCGAAGCAGGTGGAACAGGCGGCCGGCGATCCGCGCCACGCTCTTGGCGCGGGCGACATCGCCAAGGCTCGCGCGGTTGCGCATGAACAGGTCGAAGATCGGCACCGGATCGGGGCTGGACCAGTCGCCGGCCGCCCAGCCTTCATACCAGCCGATCGAGCCTCCAAGCACCAGCCGCCGGAGCGCGCGCCAGCGGCGGATCTCCACCACCGCCACCGGCCCCTCGCCACGCCCGCCCAGCAGGCGGCGGGTGCCGTCGGGCAGCATCGCCTCGATCGCGCCGCGCGCCAGCCCGGCGTCGATCCTGTCGAGGACGCGGTGCCAGAACGGCGCGACCCCTCGCGCGATGCGCGAGCCGGCGACGGGCGCTTCGTGGATTTCCGAACGATTCACGCGGCCAGCCTTTGCACGGCGCGACGGCGCGGTGGAAGCCGGATTAAGGCCCCTCCCCTTTTCGGGGGAAAACGGCCTTACTCCACCGTCCAGGTCTGGCCCTTGGACAGCAGCTTCTGGAGGTCCGGCGCCTTGCCCACGCTGGCCTTCTCGTTCTGCGCGACGACCGCGCTCTCGAAGGTCGGCGCGGGATCGTCGAAGATCACGCCCAGCGCCACCGGGAAGGCGCCGTTCGGCATCTCGACCAGCATGTGCGCCAGGCCGCGATTGGTCTGGTCGTGGACGATCACGCCCGCCGCCTGCCAGTCGCCGTCCGTCACCTCGACCACCTTCAGCACCAGCCGGTCGCGGTCCATCGCCAGCCCCTTCGCGCCGCCCTCGAACAGCAGGGGCTTGCCATGCTCCACCCACAGCTGGTTCGCCGCGGCGTTGGGCTTGGCGGTGAAGGGCGCGAACACGTCGTCGTTATAGACGATGCAATTCTGGTAGATCTCCACGAAGCCCGTGCCCTTGTGCGCGTGCGCCGCCTTGAGCACGGCGGGCAGGTTCTTGTGCACGTCGATCCCGCGCGCCACGAACCGCGCGCCGGCGCCCAGAGCGAAGGCGCAGGGGTTGGCCGGGCGATCGACCGAGCCGAACGGCGTGGAGGGCGATTGCGTGCCCACCCGGCTGGTCGGCGAATATTGCCCCTTCGTCAGGCCGTAGATCTCGTTGTTGAACAGGAGGATCTGGCAATCGAGGTTGCGCCGGATCAGGTGCATCGTGTGGTTGCCGCCGATCGACAGCGCATCGCCGTCTCCGGTGATGATCCACACATCGAGCTCCGGATTGGCGAGCTTCACCCCCGTCGCGATCGCCGGCGCGCGGCCGTGGATCGTGTGGAAGCCGTAGGTCTCCATGTAATAGGGAAAGCGCGAGGAGCAGCCGATGCCGCTGACGAACACGGTGTTCTCCGGCCGCGCGCCGATCTCCGGCATGGTGCGCTGCACCGCCTTCAGGATCGCATAGTCACCGCAGCCGGGGCACCATCGGACTTCCTGATCGGTCTCCCAGTCCTTGGGGGTCGACTTGGCGATGGTGGTCATCTCGTTCATTGTCTTGTCTCCCCGCTCAGGCCAAAGCCTGCTCGATCGCCGCCTCGATCTCGGCGATGCGGAAGGGTTGGCCGGAAACCTTGTTGAGCGGCTTCGCATCGACAAGGAACTGATCGCGCAGCACGGTCTTGAGCTGCCCCGTGTTCATCTCCGGCACCAGGATGCGCTCATAGCCCTTGAGCAGCGGCCCGAGATTGGCGGGCATCGGCCAGATGTGGCGCAGGTGGATATGCGCGACATCCAGCCCCTTGCGGCGCGCGCGGCGCACCGCCTGGTGGATCGGGCCGAAGGTGCTGCCCCAGCCGACCACGGCGAGCCTGCCGGACGTCTCGCCGACCTCGACCTGCTGGTCCGGCACCCTGATCCCCGCCACCTTGTCGCGGCGCGCGTCGGTCATGAACTGGTGGTTGGCGGGCGAATAATCGATGTTGCCGGTGCCGGCGGCCTTCTCGATCCCACCGATGCGGTGGAGCAGGCCCGGCGTGCCC
>JAYRJH010000082.1:0-6990 GCA_041906415.1 Sphingomonas sp.
CGGACGTGATGACCTATCAGACCCCGCCGCTCACCCGTCCGGTGCGCGTGTCGGGCGCGCCGATCGCGGACCTGTTCGCGAAGACGACCGGCACGGACGGCGATTTCATCGTCAAGGTGATCGACGTCTATCCCGATCAATATGCCGACGAGCCGAAGAAGGGCGGATATGAGCTGTCGATCAGCCAGGACATCTTCCGCGGCCGCTATCGCGACAGTTTCGAGCATCCCGCCGCGATCCCGGCCAACAAGGTGCAGCGCTATCGCTTCCGCCTGCCGACCGTGAACCATGTGTTCCAGCCGGGGCACCGCATCATGGTGCAGGTGCAATCGACGCAATTCCCGCTTTACGATCGCAATCCGCAGAAGTTCGTGCCGAATATCTTCCTGGCGAAGCCGGGCGATTACCAGAAGGCGACGATCACGCTGATGCGCGGGGGCGCTCAGCCAAGCGCGGTGTGGCTTCCGGTCGTCGCGGCGGAGAAGTGATCGTTGGCTGCGGTTCAGCTTGCGGCGATTAAGGCGTGCGGGATGAGGAAGACGATGAAGGGGCTGCTGCTGGCCGGGGCGATGCTGGCCGGCGGACAGGCGCTCGCGCAGGAGAAGGCGCGGACCGGGCCGGAAGATCTCGCGCCCGCGCCGATCAAGGTGCCGGTGCCGGTGCCCACGCCTTCGCCGACTCCGGCGGGAGAGGCGCCGCTGGTGATCGTTCCGATCGAGCCGTCCAGCGCCCCGCAAGCGCCGCCACGCGCGCATCCCTCGCCGCGTCCGACGCCCTCCGCCACGCCGCGCCAGAAGCCGGAGCCGCGCGCGACTGCCTCTCCCGGTCCGGGGCCGACGGATATTCCGGCTCCGGTGGAGCGCGTCGCGCCGGCCCCCGCGCCCACGCCGGAGCCTGCGCTGACGCCGGAACCCGCTCCGGCCGCCACGTCCGCGCCGCAGGTTGCGGCCCCGGCGCCAGCGCCGGAGAGCGGCCGGTTCGACTGGATGCTCGCCGCAGCTCTGGGCCTCGTCGTTCTGCTGGTGGCGGGGCTGGTGCTGTGGAGGCGGCGGAAGGCCGTCGCGGTCGATGACGTGGATATCGCCCGACCCGTTGCCGCTGCACTGGAGCCCGCCGTGCTGCCGGTCGAGCCTGTCGCCGCGCCCGAGCCTGCGGCGCCCGAGCCACCGCAATTCCTCGAACGGACCGCGACCGCGCCCGAAGAGCGGGCGTGGCTCGATTTCGTCCAGCCCGCTGTGCATCGCGCGGGCCTGAACATCGTCACCGCCACCGCCGATGTTTCGCTGGTCGTCCGCAATGAGGGGAAGGTGCCCGCGCGCGGTATCCGCGTCGCGATCCGCCTCACGAGCGCGCAGGCGGGGCAGGATGCGGTGCTGGACGCGCTGTTCGCCGAGCCGGTCGAGCGGCCCGCCGTCCCTCCGTTCGATCTCGCGCCGGGGGAAGAGCGCAAGGTGCGCGCGATCGCCACCCTGCCGCGCGATGCGATCGTCGCGCTGTCCGCCGCCGGGCGGGAGATGTTCGTGCCGGTGGTGGCGCTCAATGCGCGCTATGACGCAGGCGGCGCGCCGGGGCAGACCACCGCCGCCTTCGCCGTCGGCATCGAGCGGCAGGACGGCGCGAAGCTTGGCCCGTTGTGGCTGGACGAGCCGCCCCGGATGCATGACGCGATCGGCATCCGCGCGCACGGGACCACGGTGAAGCGCTGATACGGAAAGCCCCCGGCCCTTCGGGGCCGGGGTCGCGATGGAAGGTTCAACTTTCTCCGGTGTGCGGCGCAAGCAGGTCCGGCTGGAGCAGGCGGTGGAGGTGGACCACCACATATTTCATCTCGGCATCGTCCACCGTGCGTTGCGCGGCGGCGCGCCAGGCCTTTTCGGCGCTGGCGTAATCCGGGAAGATGCCAACGACCTCGATCGAGGACAGATCTTCGAAATCGAGGGTGCGGGGGTCGGCGACGCGTCCGCCGAAGACGAGATGGAGCTTGCTCATGCGCGCCCTCTACCTTCGCTGCGCCCGCGAAGGGAAGGGGGCATTACGCCTCCTTCTCCTCTTTCCCGTCCGCGTCCTTGCCGCTGGCTTCCTTGCTTGCCTTCGCCGCCGCGCTGCTGGCGGAGGAAGCGGCCTTGGCGAGGCCGGCGAACAGGGACTTGGCCTGCTCCCGCACGGCTTCCCGGCTGATGCCGATCGAGGCCAGTTCGGACTGCCCAGCGCCCTTTGCGGCGGCGAATGCCGCTGCTGCCGTGCTCTTCACGCGCCGGCCCATCGGCGCGAGCAATTCCTTCTCCCTGTGCCCGCGCGGCACCAGCGCGGCGGCGAGCGCGCCCACGGCCAGCCCGCCGACGATCATGCCGATCGGATTAGTGTCGATCACGTTGCTAGCGCGCTCCGCCGCGTCGCGGGCGCGATCACGCGAGCTTTCGATCGCATGCGACGCCTTGTCTCGCAATTTGCCGTGCGAATGTTCGTCGTGAGCGTCGGTCATTTGCCTTTCCTTTCCGCGCGCGCCTTCCGCGCCGTAGCTATCATTCGGACGATGTGGCGACGCCCCAGGAACGCGGCAAGCAGCGCCACGCCCCCGGCGACCTTCCCTGGGTTGCGCCTGGCCGCATCCAGCGCCTGCCCCCCGGCGTCGGAGAGCCGCGCCTTCGCTTCCTGGGCGAGCGTCGCGGGGGCGAGCCGGTTCTGGAGCATGTCCAGCGTTTCGGTCATCCGCAGCCGCGCTTCGACGGCGCGCGCCTCCGCGATATCGAGTTCGGAGATGTCGCTCATGGCTTCGATGTCCGCGATGCGAGCTTGCCCCTGCCGACAAGCGCGAAGATGACCGCGATCACCAGCACCACGCCGACCACGATCACCGTCGCCGCGCCGGGACCGACATGAGGCGAGAGCGTCACGATCAGACCGAACAGCAAGGCGACGAGCGCCGCCAGCGCGAGCGCGCCCGCGATGGCGAACAGGATCGCCGCCGCGCGAAACCGGCTCACGCTGGTGGAGACGCGGGCCTTTATCAACCCGATCTCCGCGCTGGCCACCTCGCGCGCGTCTCCGGCGAGTTGCCCCACGAGTTCGGCCAGCCCGGCTTCCACGCCCGGACGCTCCCCCTCGATCATCCGATCAATCCCGATCGCGCTGGTCCAGGCCGGCGGTGAGCAATCGGGCGACCACGAACCCGACCGCCGCCGCCGCGCCGATCGCCACGCCGGGGCTTTTCCGTACCATCTCCCGCGCGCTTTCGATCAGGTCGTCCACGCTCTTTTCGTCCAGCTGGCTGGAAAAGCCCTGCACCTTCTCCGCGGCGGAGCGGGCATAGCGGCCATATTGCTCGCCCAGGGTTTCATCCACCTGGCCGGCCGCGCTGGAAAGCAGCTGCGAAAGCTGGTCGAGCGCGCCGGACGCGCGCGTCTTGCTTTCCTCCGCCACGGCGCGGGCCTTCTCGCCCGCCTGTTCGCGGAACTTGCCGGTGTTTTCGGCCACCGTCTGCTTCGCGGCGGCGAAGCGGTTGCCGGCCGCGTCCTTGGTCGCCTCCACCGCCTGCGCGGCGGCATCCTTCGCGGCGGGCACGATATCGGCGTCGGTCATGGGCTTGAGCGGGGTGTCGGCCATCTCGAAATCCTTCCCTTGGGTATCGTGGAGGAAAACCCCGCGCGGGCGCGGGCGGTTCCATCGCGATTTGCAGCCCGGCGGCCACAAGGTTAGAGGCAGCGCGAACCGCCTCCGCAGGCTTCATCGTAGAAGGATCGTTACGTGACAGCAATCATCGACGTTCATGGCCGCCAGATCCTGGACAGCCGTGGCAACCCTACGGTGGAGGTGGACGTGCTGCTGGAGGACGGCAGCTTCGGCCGAGCCGCCGTGCCCTCCGGGGCCTCCACCGGCGCGCACGAGGCGGTGGAGAAGCGCGACGGCGACAAGTCCCGCTGGCTGGGCAAGGGCGTCGACCAGGCGGTGGAGAACGTCAACGGCGAGATCGCGGAAGCCCTCGTCGGCCTCGACGCCGAGGACCAGATCGAACTGGATCAGGTGATGATCGAGCTGGACGGCACCGAGAACAAGAGCCGGCTTGGCGCAAATGCCATCCTCGGCGCCAGCCTCGCCGCGGCGAAGGCGGCGGCGGACGCGCGCGGGCTGCCGCTCTATCGTTATGTCGGGGGCGCCGCCGCGCATGTGCTGCCGGTGCCGATGATGAACATCATCAACGGCGGCGAACATGCCGACAACCCGATCGATTTCCAGGAATTCATGATCATGCCGGTCGGGGCGGAGAGCATCGCGGAGGCGGTGCGCTGCGGCTCCGAGATCTTCCATACGCTGAAGAAGGGCCTGCACGAGAAGGGCCTCGCCACCGCCGTGGGCGACGAGGGCGGCTTCGCCCCGAACCTCGCCAGCACCAGCGACGCGCTGGACTTCATCATGGCCTCGATCGAGCGCGCGGGATACAGGCCGGGCGACGACGTGATGCTGGCGCTGGATTGCGCGGCGACCGAGTTCTTCAAGGACGGCAAATATGTCATCGCCGGTGAGGGCAAGACGCTGGAGCCGGGCGCGATGGCGGATTACCTGGCCGATCTCGTCGCCCGCTATCCGATCGTCTCGATCGAGGACGGTATGGCCGAGGACGATTTCGAAGGCTGGAAGGCGCTGACCGACGCGATCGGCGACAAGGTGCAACTGGTGGGCGATGACCTGTTCGTCACCAGCCCGAAGCGCCTGCGCGACGGCATCGCGCGGGGCCTTGCGAATTCGCTGCTGGTGAAGGTCAACCAGATCGGTACGCTGACCGAGACGCTGGAGGCGATCCGCATCGCCGAACGTGCCGGCTACACCGCCGTGATGAGCCACCGATCGGGCGAGACGGAGGATTCGACGATCGCCGATCTCGCGGTCGCCACCAACTGCGGACAGATCAAGACGGGCAGCCTCGCGCGCTCCGACCGGCTCGCGAAATACAACCAGCTCATCCGTATCGAGGAGGAATTGGGCGGCATGGCGCATTTTGCCGGCCGCGATGTGCTGAAAAAGCGCTGATTTCCGCTTGATTGGCGGCCGGCTTCGCGCGAGAAGACCGGTCATGCGTCGCCGGCCGTCAACCCTGATCGTGATCCTGAAGCGTGCGGCCCTTCCGGGCCTCGCGCTGATCGTCATGGCGTTTTTTGGCGTCTATGCCGTGCTGGGGCCGAACGGCGTGCTCGCGCTCGGCGATTACAAGCGGCAATTGGTGAAGCGGGAGCAGGATTACGCCTTGCTCGATCAGCGCCGCGCAGTGCTACGCAATCGCGTTTCCCTGCTCGATCCGCGCCACGCCAACCCCGATATGGTGGATGAGCTGGTGCGCAAGGAGCTGAACGTCGCCCATCCGGACGAGGTGATCGTTCCGCTGCGCTGAGGCTGCGAGCCTCCCGTCCTCAATATCGCGTCTGTCGCAGCGTCGGCACTTCGTCGCGCGTTTCGGTGAGGGAGGGGTTGCGGATGGAAGGCCGCAGCCGCGCCACGCTGCACAGGCCCGCGATCAGCGCCAGCCCGGCCGAGATCAGCGGCGGCACGCGCCCCGATCCCACGCCCAGCGCCAGCAGCGCCGCGACCAGTGTCGCCCCCGTGGTCTGCCCGGTGAGGCGGACGGTGGAAACCAGCCCGCCGGCCGCCGCCGTGCGCGGTTGCGGCGCGGAGCCGATGATGAGCCGCGCGTTGGGCGGCAGATAGGTGCCGAAGCCGGAGCCGCACAGGGCCATCCGCCACGCCACGTCGAAATAGGTCGGGTGCGCGGGCATGAAGGCGATGAGAAGCAATGCGGTGATCGAGATCACCATGCCGATCCCGCCGAGCAATCCGGCCGGTATCCGATCCGAAAGATAGCCGGTGAGGGGGGCCACGACCATGTTGGTCATCGGCCAAGGCGCGATCATCGCCCCGATCGCGGCGGCGGAAAAGCCCATCGCCTGAAGCCGGAAGGGCGTGGAGATCAGCAGCGTCATCGAGGCCGTGAAGGCGATGAAGCCGCCAAGCGCGCTCAATCCCACGACCGGCCGTGCCATCAGGTCGACGGGCAGGATCGGATGCTGCTCCCGCCGCTGGCCGCGCACGAAATAGAAGCCGATCGTGATGCCGGTCAGCGCGATCGCGGCGGAAACGACCGGGCTGTCGCCATGCACGGCGCTCTCCAGCCCGCCGATGATGAGGCCGAACATCGCGGCACAAGTGATCGCGCCTGTCACGTCGAAGCTGGCGTGATGAGGTTTCGGATCGGGGATCGCGCGGCCCAAGGCAAGGCTGATGACCGCGAAGGGGATGGCGCTGGCGAACACCCACGGCCATGGCGCGATCGCCAGCACCAGCCCGCCGATCGTCGGGGCTGCGGCCGCGGCGCTCGTCACCACCACCGAATTGATCGCAAGCCCGCGCCCGAGTTGGCTGGACGGATAGATCTGCCGGATCAGCGCGGAAGCGACGCTGAGCACCGCTGCCGCTCCCAGCGCCTGCGCCGCGCGAACGATCAGCAGGAACGGCAGGCTTTTCGCGAAAAAGCACAGGAGCGTGGCGATCGTGAAGATCAGCTGCCCGCCCTGATAGGTGCGTTTCAGGCCGATTCGCTCGCCCAGCCCCGAAAAGGGCAGCATCAGCATCACCAGCATCACCTGATAGATGGTGACGATCGACACGACGGAACTCTGCGCGACGTTCAGGTCACGGGCGATGGTGGGGAGGGCGACGTTGGCGACCCCGCCATCGATGATAACCAGCGCCGACCCGAAGGACATGGCGGCGATCGCGGCGTAACGCCGCGGAATGGGGAGGCCATCCTGCATCGCCTTCCCGATAGCGCGGATTGCGTCGATCGCAATCGCAACTCACCGAAAATAACGCACACAGGTTATTGCTGCATTGCAGCAGCGTAATTATCATGCCCCGCATGAAGTTGAATACCGAGGAGGATCGGGTGGCCTCTGCTCCCCCCGCGAGTATGCCGATCGTGTTCGAGGCGATCGTGAAGCGCCA
>JAYRJH010000082.1:7000-9783 GCA_041906415.1 Sphingomonas sp.
TCGTGGCGAAGTGACGCTGGCGCCGCACATCGTCTATACCAAGCACGGTGAATTGTATCTCGACGCCACCACGCTCGATCGCGACGGCAAGCCGCCGCGCGAGGTGAAGATCGGGGCGTTCAAGATCGCCGGGCTGGGCGGGGTGCGCATCACCCCGCGCCGTTTCGAGGCGTCCGAACTGTTCGACCCTTCGGAAGCGCGTTATGCCGGCGTAACCCTGCTCGCCGTGGAGCGCTGAATGGTCGCCCCGGCCGGTGGGCCGGGGGAAGCCGTGTCACCTGCAGTGCAGGGACGAATTGTTCTTCTCGATTGATTTGCCGGCCAGCGCGCCGGCCGCTCCGCCCAGCAGGGTGCCGACGATCCGGCTGCGTCCGCCGTCGATGACGTTGCCGAGGATTCCGCCCAGCGCGCCGCCGACGACAAGCCCGGTCGTCCCGTCGCTGCGCTTGCAATAATAGCGCCCGTCATTGCCGGTGTAGATGCGCTCGTTCGCGCTCATCGGGCGCTCCTGATATTGGGAGCCGGAGCGATAATCGCGTGACGGGTCATAGCCATGCTCGTCCTGCCAGCCGCCGTCGTCGTAGCGCGCGGGCGGCGGCGGGGGATAATTGCCCGGATTGCGGCGGGAAATCTGCGTGTAGCGATCATATTCCTGCCGGAACAGATCCAGTTCTCTGCTGAAACGATCCTGCGCCGCGCGGAACCGCGCTTCGTCGGCGGATGTCTGCGCCAGCGCGGGCATCGCGCCGCTCATGCCGGCCGCGACGAGCGCGGCGGCGATAACCCGGTTCATCATCTTCCAAAACCTCTCTGCCCGGAAAAGGGGCCGGACGGTGAATCACCCGTCGACCCTATCGCGGCGCGATGATGGGCGACAGATGAAAAAGCGGGCGCGCGGGCGGTTCAGAAGCGCTCGCCGACCATTTCCTCGCTCTTCGCCCAAAGCGCCCTCGCGCGTTCGGGATCGAGCGCATAGCTGCGGACGCCATGCCGCGTGGCGGGATCATCGTTCACCTGCGCGACGCGGCAATCCTCGCAATAGCGTCCGCCGATCTCCTCGTCCCCTGCGACCGCCGCCGCCCAGACGCTGGTCGCCGACCCCTGCGGGATCGACTTGTAGGTGATCGCGCGGCCGGTCGCCGCGCGGAACCTCTGCTGCAATGCCTCGGTCGTTTCCGGGGTCATGTGCCGCCCAAGCTCGGTCTGGATCACGCCGGGCATCAGCGCGCAGGCGCGCACGCCCCGGTCGCGATGGCGGCGATCGAATTCCACCGCGAACAGCACGTTGGCGGTCTTGGAACGGCCATAGGCCATCCATGGGTCGTAAGCCGTCCGCTCGAAACCCGGATCATCCAGATCGACGTCCGACAGGCGATGACCGGAGGATGAGAGGTTCACCAGCCGTCCGCCGTCGCGGATCAGCCCCGCGATGCGGTTGACGAACAGGAAGTGGCCGAGATGGTTGGTGCCGAACTGCGTCTCGAATCCGTCCGCCGTATGGCCCAGCGGCGTCGCCATCACGCCCGCATTGGCGATCACGATATCGAACGGTCGCCCGTCCCCCGTCAGCCGGTCCGCCGCCGCGCGCACGCTGGCGAGGGAGGCGAGGTCGAGCTCGATCAGCGCGAAGCTGCCGCCGCTTTCCTTCGCCGCCGCGCGGACGCTCCCGGTCGCGCGCTCGGCCTTGGCCAGATCGCGCGCCGCACCGACCACATCGGCCCCGCGCGCCACGAGCGCCCGCGCCGTCTCCACGCCAAGGCCGGCGGACACGCCGGTGATGAGGATGCGCCTGCCGTGCAGATCCACGCCCGCCAGCACCTCGTCCGTGGTCGATTCCGCTCCGAATTGCGCTGCCATCATGCCTCTCCTGTCCTGTCCCTGGTTCAGGCGAATATGGCGCATCGGCGGCCGTTCGCCAGTGGGTTCACGCCTCCAGCGAGACGAAGCTGTCCATCACCTTCTTCACGCCCGCCTTCTCGAAATCGATCTCCAGCTTGTTGCCCTCGATCGACAGGATTTCGCCATAGCCGAACTTCTGGTGGAACACCCGCATCCCTATTTTCAGGTCGGCGCGCCCCTTGTTGCCGAGGCTGATCGAAGGGCTGCGGCTTTCCACCACGCGGGTCGGTTCGCGGGTGAAGGTGCGGCTGGTCCATTCGCCGCCGGGCTTGCTGCCCAGCGTTCCCGCCGCGCGCTGCCAGCCGGGGCCGCGCCCCGTGCCGCGACCCACGTCCGCGAAGGGATCGGCGCGCTCCGACCAATTGGCCCGCCACAGGCTGGCGCCGCCGGACATGGTGCTTTCCGCCTCGACATGGTCCGCCGGCAACTCGCCGACGAAGCGCGAGGGGATGGAGGAGGTCCATTGCCCGTAGATGCGCCGGTTCGCGGCATGGAGGATCACCGCCCGCCGCCGCGCGCGCGTGATCGCGACATAGGCGAGGCGGCGCTCCTCCTCCAGGCTGCGCGCGCCGCCCTCGTCCAGCGCGCGCTGCGACGGGAAGATGCCTTCCTCCCAGCCGGCGAGGAACACGGTGTCGAACTCCAGCCCCTTGGCGGCGTGGATCGTCATGATCGTCACCCTGGCATCCTCGCGCGCGCCCTCATTGTCCATGACGAGGCTGACATGCTCGAGGAACGCGCCGAGGCTCTCATATTCCTCCATCGCGCGGACGAGTTCGCCGAGGTTCTCCAGCCGCCCCGCCGCTTCGGCGGACTTCTCCGCCTGCCACATCGCGGTGTAGCCGCTTTCGTCGAGGATCTGCCGGGCGAGATCGGGGTGCGGC
>JAYRJH010000083.1:0-9742 GCA_041906415.1 Sphingomonas sp.
AACGCGAAATCAGCCATCGGCGTCGATCGTGTCGCGGCGTGAGACGCGCACCGCCTCCTCCGGCGTGGTGACGCCCTGCTCCACCAGCCGCCGAGCGGCGCTGGCGAGCGTGTCCCCGCTGGCGAAGGCGTGGCGGGCGATCGCGGACTCGTCGCCGCCCTCGTTGATGAGGCGGCGCACCGTCTCGTCCACCCGCACCGCCTCGAACACGCCGACGCGGCCCTTGTAGCCGGTATGCGCACAGGCCGCGCATCCGCCCGGCTCATGGACCAGCGCATCGGCCGCGATGCCGAGCAGGGTCGCCACCGTGTCGCCCGCCTTCACCGGGCGGCGACAGTCGGGGCACAGCCGCCGCACCAGCCGTTGCGCCACCACCGCGCGCAGGGTGGAGGCGAGCAGGAACGGCTCCACCTTCATGTCGCGCATCCGCGTGATCGCGCCCACGGCGTCGTTGGTGTGGACCGTGGAGAGCACCAGATGGCCGGTGAGCGAGGCCTGCACCGCGATCTCAGCCGTCTCTCGGTCGCGGATCTCGCCCACCATCACCACATCCGGGTCCTGCCGCAGGATCGCGCGAAGACCCGCCGCGAAGGTGAGGCCGACCTTGGGGTTCACCTGCGTCTGGCCCACGCCGTCCACGGCATATTCCACCGGGTCTTCCACCGTCAGGATATTGCGGCTGCCGTCGTTGAGCAGGCGGAGCGCGGCGTAGAGCGTGGTCGTCTTGCCGCTGCCGGTCGGGCCGGTGACGAGGACGATACCGTTCGGCTCGTGGATCGCCGAATCTAGCAGGGCATGCATCCGGGGCGTCATGCCCAGCGCATCCAGGTCGATCCCGGCATTGTCCTTGTCGAGGATGCGCAGGACCACGCGCTCGCCCGCACGGCTCGGCAGGGTGGAGACGCGCACGTCGAGCAGCTTGCCGCCGAGCGTCAGCCCCATCCGCCCGTCCTGCGGCACGCGGCGCTCGGCGATGTCGAGCCGCGCCATCACCTTGATACGGCTCACCACCACGGGCGCGACATGCGGCGGCATCCGTAGCGTCTCGCGCAGCACGCCGTCGATCCGCATCCTGACGACGAGGCCCGTTTCATATGGCTCGATATGGATATCGCTCACGCCATGCCGCGCGGCGTCGGCGATCACGCCGTTGATGAGGCGGATGGCGGGCGCGTCGTCGGCCGTGTCGAGCAGATCCTCCGCCGTTGGGATGCCGTCCGCCAGCAGATCGAGTTCGTCGCCCATGCCAACGGCCGCCAGCGCCGTCGCCTGCCCGTCCATCGCATAGGCATCGCCGAGCAGCCGGTCGAACGCCGCCTGCTCCACCACCTCGACCGCGATCGGCTGCCCGAGCACGCGGCGCACCTCGATCAGCGCCGCCGGGTCCGCGCCCGCGCGCAACGCCACGCGCCCGCCGTCCGCGATCACGCCGAAGCGCCGCGCGAAGGCATAGGGCAGCGGCGGCGCGGCGGCGCTCATCTGTTCTTCCCGCGCTTTATCACCACGGTGGAATTGCGCTGCACCGGCACGTTGACGCGCGGGTCCTCGATATTGCCCGGCACCGGCGCGGAAGGGATCGGCGGGGCCGCGCCGAGATAGTCGCGCACCAGCTCGTCGATCGAAGGCTCGCGCGCCGGGTCCTGCATCCCCTGCTGGAGCCGCAGATAGCCGTAGCGCTGTCCGGTGACGCGGCGGTTGTCCTCCGCGTTGCGCAGGATCGTGGGGCGGATGAAGACCATCAGATTGGTCTTGGTGCGCGTCTTCGCCTTCGACCGGAAAAGCTGGCCGAGCGCGGGGATGTCGCCGAGCAGGGGCACCTTCTCGATCGTGCGCCGCTCATTGTCGTCGAGCAGGCCGCCGATGATCGCGATCTGGCCATCGTCCACCGTCAGCGTCGTCTCCACCTCGCGCTTGTTGAGGATCAGGTCCGAATTGTCGCTGGAGACCGGCCCGGCGATGGAACTCACCTGCTGGTGAAGGAACAACTTGATCGAGCCGGAGGAATTGACCTGCGGCCTGACCTCTAGCTGGATGCCGACATTCTCGCGCTGCACGGTGCGGAAGGCATTGTCGAAATTCTGGCTGAGCGCCTGCCCCGTGGTGATCGGAATCTCCTGCCCCACCAGGATGCGCGCCTCCTGATTGTCCAGCGTGATGAGGCTGGGCGCCTGCAACAGGTTGGACGTGGTGTCGGATTTCACGGCGTTGATGATCGTGCCGAAGATCGTGTCCCCGATCTTGCCGGCATAGCCGCCGAACCCGCCGCTGGAACCGAGGATCGAGTTCACCGCCTGCTGCGCCAGCGCGTCGCTCACGCTGTTGTCGGTGGTGGTGACGGTGGTGGCGCCGTTGACGGTGGTGGTGGTCGTCGCAAGCTTTCGCGCGCCGACCGCGCCCGCGATCGTCAGCAGGTTCGGCGCGGAATTGGAGAAGCTGGTCGCGCCGAAGCCGCCGCCCTTCAGGCTGCCCAGCAGGAACTGGAAGCCGAGCTGGTTCGCGGTCGNNNNGCCGCGTGTCGAGCTGGCGCACCACTTCGGACAATTGCCGCTGGATATCGGCGGGCGCGGCGATGACGATCGCGTTCGCGCCGACGAAGCGCGTGACGACCGCAGGCGCGCGGCCGCCCTGCGTGGAGATCGCCGCCTGCCCGGCGGAAGCGCTGCCCGGCGCCGCCTGCGTCTGCGTCTGCGCGGATTGCATCGCCATCGGCGCGCTGCTTCCAGTGCGGGAACCGCCCGACGAGGTGGAGGAGGACGCGCCGAAATTCGATTGCGTCAGCGTGGTCTGCGGAATCTGGTCCGGCGTCTGGCCGACGAGCTGCTGGAGCACCGGCAGGAGCTGCGCCGCATCGGCATGTTCGAGGAAGACGACGCGGATTTCCGTGCCGCTCTTGGCCTTCTGGTCGAGGTCGAGCGCCACCTGCGCCAGCCGCGCGACCGTGGAAGGATCGCCCCGCAGTGCGACCGAATTGGCTCCCTCCACCGCCACGACGCTCGTCGCCTGCCCGCCGCCGCCCTGCGCCGGCGTGCCGACCAGCCCCTGGAGCGCGGTGGCGATATCGCGCGCACCGGCATTCTTGAGCGCGATCACGCGGGTCGCGGCGCCATCGGTGTCGATCCGCTGGAGCACCTCGCGCACCCGGCGGATATTGTCCGCGAAATCGGCGACGACGATCGAATTTCCGCCGCGATTGGCCGTCACCGAGCCTTGCGGGCTGACCAGGGGTCGCACCGTATCGACCGCGCTCTGCGCATCGATCGAGCGCAGGCGGACGATCTCCGTCACGAACTGGTTGCGGGCGGCCCCCGCCAGCCCCACGCGCCCCGGCTGCGCGGCGGCGCCCTCCATCGGCTGCACGCGCAGCGCGCCGTTGCTGGTCGGCACCGCCACCAATGCGTTGGCGCGCAGCGTGGAGAGGAACACCTCGAAATATTCGGATTTGCTCAAGGGGCGATCGGTGACGACCGTCACCTTGCCCTGCACCCGGCTGTCGATGATGAACACCCGGCCCGTCACCTTCGCCGCATCGGCGATGAACGCGCGGATATCCGCATCGCGCACGTTGAGCGTGGTCTGCGCGGCCACCGGCGCGGCGAGCGCGATCGCCAGCGCGATCGGGAAAAGCCCTCCCCTCACCGCGGCGCCACCGGCACGGAAAGGTTCACCGACTGCCCGTCGCGCTGCACCGTGAGCGACAGCGTGCCGCCGTCCTTGAGGCTGTTGGTCATCAGTTCGAAATCGGCCGGGCTGTTGACGGGCCGGCCCCCGATGGCGGTGATGATGTCGCCCTCCTTCAAACCCGCGGCGCGAAAGGCCGTTCCCGGCCCCTGCGGCCGCGCGACGAGGCCGATGACCCGCCCGCCGTCGATACGCGGCACGAAGCCGATTTCCGACTGGAAATGCTGGATGGCGATCGGGCCGCCCGGCGGCGCTGGCGGTGCCCCCGCCGCCGGGCCGGGAAGCGGCGCCGAGGGCGCGCCGCCGCCGGACTGATCGAGGAACAGATCCTCCGCCGCGCCGCCGCCGCGCGTGATCGTGATATGATCGAACGCCACTTCCTTCAGCACCACGCCGGGGGCGATCTCTTCCCCGACACTCACGCTTTTCTGCACACCGTCCGGCCCGGCGATGATCGCGGCGCCACGCCCGCTCGCCTCGTTGATCCGCGTGCCGAACAAGGTGAGGTTCAGCGAAGTGACGACGGCACGCCCCTCCCTCCCTCCTCCGCCGGGATAGAAAGGATCGGGGCCTTGCAGCACGTCGCCCGGCATCGCGGGGATGGTCGGGCCAGCCGGCCGCCACTCGCCGAGCGGGGCAACGGGCGTAACCACCGCCCAGGCCAGCCGCGCGACCTGCGCCGCCAGCAATGCCAGCAGCGCCACGCCCGCGGCATCATAGACGTTGACGACCGCCAGCTTCCGGGGGACGTCGAGCTTAAACTTCATGCAACACGCCCATTCGCGCAGTCGATTTCGCGCGCGACCCTAGGGCGCGAACGCCATCAGGGCAATCTCGCCCCGCGCAGCCGCCGCCAACCAAAAAGCCCGCCGGCCTTCGAGGCCGACGGGCTTTGAAATGGTGGGCGCGACAGGGATTGAACCTGTGACCCCACCCGTGTGAAGGGTGTGCTCTACCGCTGAGCTACGCGCCCGATCGCCCCTGCGGGCCAAACCGGAAGCGGGCCTTTAGGCGGGTGAAACGCGCCTGTCCAGCCCCGCTTGCAAAATCAGTTCAGCGAATCTTTCAGAACCTTGCCCGCCTTGAACTTCGGCTGGGTGGAGGCCTTGATCGTCATCGGTTCGCCGGTGCGCGGGTTGCGCCCCGTGGAGGCCTTGCGCTTCGAAACGGCGAAGGTGCCGAAGCCGACCAGCCGCACCTCGTCGCCCTTTTTCAGGCTGGCCGAGATGGTGTCGAACACCGCTTCGACAGCCCGGCTGGCGTCGCCCTTGCCGAGGCCGGAAGCATTCGCCACCGCCGCGATCAGTTCCTGCTTGTTCATGTCCTATAACCCCCGATTGAACTGGAAAATAGGTTGGAAAGAATGGATTCGCCGGCCCGGAAGCCGATTTTCCCAGTAAGGCGCGTGGCGCGGCGGCTGTCAAACGAATCCGGCCCCAACGCGGCAAAGCGATCCCGTGGCGGAGCAAAATGCGCCGCCACGGGTGATTCTCGCGATCAATGATGCAGTTCGCCGCCCGCCGGTGCAATAGGCGCGGGGGGAAGAGCGGCCAGTTCGTCCGCGTCCGTCCAGTCAATCGCTTCCAGAGGCTCCGCCAGCGCGAGCTGCAGCACCTCGTCGACATGCGCGACCGGAACGATCTTCAATCCCTCGCGGATGTTGCGCGGGATCTCGGCCAGATCCTTCTCGTTCTCCTCCGGGATCAGCACTGTCTCGATACCCCCGCGCAGCGCAGCGAGCAGCTTCTCCTTCAGCCCGCCGATCGGCAGCACGCGGCCGCGCAGCGTCACCTCGCCGGTCATCGCCACCTCGCGCCGCACCGGGATGCCAGTGAGCGTGGAGACGATCGAGGTGACGATGCCGATGCCCGCCGACGGCCCGTCCTTGGGCACTGCGCCTTCGGGAAGGTGGATATGGATATCCTTGCGGTGGAACAGGCTGGGCTTGATCCCGAACGAGGGCGCGCGCGCCTGCACGAAGCTGAAGGCGGCCTGCACCGATTCCTTCATCACCTCGCCCAGCTTGCCCGTGGTCTTCACCGCGCCCTTGCCGGGGACGGTGACGCTTTCGATCGTCAGCAGCTCACCGCCCACCTCCGTCCAGGCGAGGCCGGTGACGGCGCCGATCTGGTTCTCCTGCTCGGAAAGGCCGTGGCGGAATTTCTGCACGCCGGCGAATTCGTGCAGGTTCTCCGGCGTGATGGTAACGCTTTCCGCCTTGCCCTCCAGAATCCGCCGCAGCGCCTTGCGGGCGAGCTTGGCGATCTCGCGCTCCAGCGTACGGACGCCCGCCTCGCGGGTGTAGCGCTGGATCAGCGCGCGCAGGCCCTCGTTGGTGAGCGTGAACTCGCCCTCCTTCAACCCGTGCGCCTCCACCTGCTTGGCGATCAGGTGGCGCTCCGCGATCTCCACCTTCTCGTCCTCGGTATAGCCCTCCAGCCGGATGATCTCCATGCGGTCGAGCAGCGGCTGCGGCAGGTTCAGCGTATTCGCCGTGCAGACGAACATCACGTCCGAGAGATCGATATCGATCTCCAGATAATGATCGTTGAACCGGGCGTTCTGCTCCGGATCTAGAACCTCCAGCAGCGCGCTGGCCGGATCGCCACGGAAATCCTGCCCGAGCTTGTCGATCTCATCGAGCAGGAACAGCGGGTTGGACGCGCCCGCCTTGCGCAGGTTTGTCACGATCTTGCCCGGCAGCGAGCCGATATAGGTGCGCCGGTGGCCGCGGATCTCCGCCTCGTCACGCACGCCGCCGAGCGACTGGCGGATGAACTCGCGGCCCGTCGCCTTGGCGATCGACTTTCCCAGCGAGGTCTTGCCCACGCCCGGCGGGCCGACGAGGCACAGGATCGGCCCCTTCAGCTTGTTGGTGCGCGCCTGGACCGCGAGATATTCTACGATCCGGTCCTTCACCTTCTCCAGCGCGTAGTGATCCTCGTCGAGAATCGCCTGCGCGGCGGCGATATCCTTCTTGAGCTTGGACTTCTTGCCCCAAGGCAGGCCCAGCAGCACGTCGAGGTAATTGCGCACCACCGTCGCCTCGGCGGACATCGGCGCCATGGTCTTGAGCTTCTTCAGCTCGGCCGTCGCCTTGGTGCGCGCTTCCTTGGAGAGCTTGAGCGTCGCGATCTTCTGGGTCAGCTCGGCGATCTCATCACCATCGCCGTCCTCGCCCTCATTGCCCAGTTCGCGCTGGATCGCCTTCAACTGCTCGTTGAGGTAATATTCGCGCTGCGTCTTCTCCATCTGGCGCTTGACGCGGCTCTTGATCTTGCGCTCGACCTGAAGGACGCCAAGCTCGCCCTCCATGAAGGCGAACACCATCTCCAGCCTCTTGGCCGGATCGGTTTCCACCAGCAGGGACTGCTTCTCCGCCACCTTGATCGCGATGTTGCCCGCCACCGCGTCGGAAAGCCGCGCGGCTTCCTCGATCTCGGCGAGCTGCACGGCGGTTTCAGCCGGCAGCTTGCGGTTGAGCTTGGCATAATTCTCGAACTGGTCGACGACGGAGCGCATCAGCGCGCTGATCTCGGGCCCTTCGGCCGGCTGCTCCTCCACCGGCGTCACCTCGCTGGCGAGATAGCCGTCGGCTTCCGTCAGCGCGCCCAGCCTGCCGCGCGCCTTGCCTTCCACCAGCACGCGCACCGTGCCGTCCGGCAGCTTGAGCAATTGCAGCACCGTGGCGGTGACGCCGATGTCGTAGAGATCGTCTTCCTTCGGATCGTCCTGCGCGGGATCGAGCTGGGCGACGAGGAAAATCTCCTTGTCGCCGGCCATGGCTGCCTCCAGCGCCGCCACCGATTTGTCGCGGCCGACGAACAGCGGCACGATCATCTGGGGGAAAACGACGATATCGCGCAGCGGAAGAACAGGAAAAGTCTGGGTCATGAACGCTCCACAGCCGCCCATGCCGGGCGGCGAACCGCGCTTATATGGTGAGCCGGGCCGCCGCATCAATCGCGGCGTGCATCTAGGGCACCACGGTGACGAACAGATAGACCGCGAAAATCACCAGATGCACCACCCCGCCGAGGATCGTGGTGCGCCCCGATCCCAGTGAAAGCGTGATCGAGAACAGGGAGAGGACGAGCAACGTCAGCCCTTTCGCGCCGATGCCCAGCGCCAGCGGCAGCCCCAGCAGCAGCGACACCAGCGCCACCGCCGGAATGGTGAGGCCTATCGAGGCCAGCGCCGATCCCAGCGCGAGGTTCAGGCTGGTCTGGAGCCGGTCGCGCCGGGCGGAGCGCCATGCCGCCAGAGTCTCCGGCCCCAGCACCACGCCCGCGATCACCACACCCACCACGGCGAGCGGCAGGCCCGCATCCAGCACCGCCTGCTCCACCGTAGGCGCGAGTCCCTTGGCGAGCAGCACCACGCTGACCAGGGCCACCAGCAACGCGAAGAACGCCAGCCAGGCCGTGCGCGCGGATGGCGGATCGCCGTGATCGTCGGGGTCTTCGCCCTTGTGGAGGAAGTGACTGCGGTGCCGCACCGTCTGCACCAGCACGAAGGTGCCGTAGAGGATCAGCGACACGATCGCGACGAACACCAGCTGCGACGGCGCATAGGCCGGACCGGGCGCGCTCTCGACATAATTGGGCAAGACGAGCGTAAGCACCGCCATCGCCCCAAGCACATTCAGCGCCGCCGAGACTCCTCGCAGCGAGAAACCCTGCTCGCCGAAGCGAAGGCCCCCGCTCAGCAGGCAGATTCCGACGATGCCGTTGAGGATAATCATGATCGCCGCGAACACCGTATCGCGCGCCAGCGTGGAGGCGTCTCCGGAATCGGCGAGCATCAGGCTGACGATCAGCGAAACCTCGATCACCGTCACCGCGACCGCCAGCACGAGCGTGCCGAACGGCTCGCCGACCCGATGCGCCACCACTTCCGCATGATGGACGGCGGCCAGCACGCTGCCGATCAGGATCACGGCCGCCGCGATGACGCCCAATGTGCCGAGCTTCGCCAGGTTGGCGAGAACGGCGACCATGCCCAGCGCGGGAAAGGCGAGCGTCCACCACGGCAGGCCGATGCCGCTCGTCCCCGATCCGCTGCCATGGCCCACCGTCATCGCGCCTCCGTTGCGTTATTGTAACGAATGATCGAGGCGGCGGTTTGTTTCCGGTTTTTCTCGGTGGCGGATCGCCGCCCGTCGGATTTCAGGGAGACGGCGAATGATGCAGGCGTTCCGCTTGCGAAATCGCTTCTGGAAGGCGCGCGGCGGTCAACCGCCCGGCAAATGAAGCGCCGTCATTCCATCGCACGCCTGTCGGCACGTCCGGAACTATTCCGCCGACTTCGTTGCTGCCGTCCTTTCGGAAGCGGGCGCAGTTGGGCATTTCCAGCATGGCCCCGCTATGCGAAAGCGTGATCGGATTATCGCCGTCGATATGGCCGCAGCCCGCGCCTCCGGTCCGCCCGCCCAATACCACCGCCGCGCCATTGTCGCGCAGGAGCGCGGTGAACTGCTCCGCGGCGGACCATGTCTCGCTATCGACCAATATGATGACCGGCCCTTTCCAGACGCTGTCCGCATAAGGGAATTGCGATGCGCTGAAGACCTTCGACCCCCATGGCTTGCCGGCGAACCGGCCCGCGGGCAATTCGGCGAGGAGACCGCTGGAAAACCCCGCCTCCGCAAGGCGCGAGCATGTCTGGCCGGGGCAAGGCTTCAGCCCGTCCGCCGTCGCATCGGCCCGCCGGGCGAGGTTTAGCAATGTCGCCCGATCCGCCGGGGACGCCCGCCGCGCTTCCTTGCGCAAATCATCCGCCAGTCCACGCCAGCGCTTCACCCATGCCTCACCGCGTATCACGCGGACCGGCGCGGAGCGCAGCGGCACAGGGGAAACGATCCGGGCCGCCGCTTCCGCCCATTCCGTCCCGCCGCCATTGCCGCTGAGATCGATCAGCAGCACCTGCGCGCCTTCCGCGCGGAGCCTGTCCACGGCCGCCATCAGCCCCCGTGTCATCAGCGCATAGGCTTCCGTGAGCAGGCGATCGGCGCAGACCGCGTCGCAGGGCCTGTCCGGCGCGGTGCGCGTGTTGGCAACCGCTT
>JAYRJH010000084.1:0-7069 GCA_041906415.1 Sphingomonas sp.
GGTGAACAGGGCCAGCACGGCGAGCAGGATCAGCACCACCGATCCCACCTGAACGTGGTTGGAACGTGTTTCCATCTCTCAATCCCTGCCCTTTTGCGCCGACACGGCAGCCCGGCCGCGCGGGCCGTTGAAATATTCCTGAACCCATGGATGGTCCAACGCCAGAAGCTCCGGGATCGTGCCGACCGCGATCACCTTTTTGTCCGCCAGCACCGCGACGCGATCGCAGATGGCGTAGAGCGTGTCGAGATCGTGGGTGATGAGGAACACGGTCAGCCCCATCGTCCGCTGGAGCGAGCGGGTGAGCGTGTCGAACGCCGCCGCGCCGATCGGGTCCAGCCCGGCGGTCGGCTCGTCGAGGAACAGAAGCTCCGGGTCCAGCGCCAGCGCGCGGGCGAGGCCGGCGCGCTTGCGCATGCCACCCGAAAGCTCGGAAGGGTATTTCGGCCCGGCATCGGCGGGAAGGCCGCTCATCACCACCTTATAGGAAGCGATCTGGTCCAGCAGCGCGAGATCGAGATGGGGATAGAATTCGCGGATCGGCACCTGCACATTCTCCGCCACCGTCAGGGTGGAGAACAGCGCGCCGCCCTGAAACAGCACGCCCCAGCGCTTGCGGATCTCGATCGCGTCGGTCGCCTCCAGGTCGATCGTCGGCTCCCCGAAGACGGTGATCTCGCCCGCGTCCGGGGTCTGGAGGCCGATGATCGTGCGCATCAGCACGGATTTCCCCGTGCCCGATCCGCCCACCACGCCAAGGATCTCCCCGCGCCGCACGTCGAGGTTCAGCCCGTCGTGGATCACCTGATCGCCGAAGCTGGTGCGCAGGCCGCGCACGCGGATGACGATATCGTCCTCCTGCTCCGCCATCAGCTCCACCCCACGGAGGTGAAGAACACCGCGAAGAAGGCGTCGAGCACGATGACGAGAAAGATCGCCTGCACCACGGCGGCCGTGGTGCGGCTGCCGACCTGCTCGGCATCGCCCTTCACCTGCATCCCCTGGAAGCAGCCCGCGATGGCGATGATCGCGCCGAACACCGGCGCCTTGACCAGCCCGACGTAGAGATCGGTGATCGGCACCACCTCCCTGATCCGTGCGATATAGGTGATGGGCGGGATGCCGAGGTTGATCCAGCAGAGCAGACCCCCGCCCAGGATCGCCACCAGCGAGGAATAGAAGCCGAGCAGCGGCATCAGCACGATCGCCGCAAGCGTGCGCGGCAGCACCAGCGCCTCCATCGGGGAGACGCCGATCGTGCGCATCGCGTCGATCTCCTCCGTCAGCCGCATAGTGCCGATCTGCGCGGCGAAGGCGGAGCCGGAGCGGCCCGCGACCATGATCGCCGTCATCAGCACGCCCAGTTCGCGCAGCGTGATGCGGCCGATCAGGTTGATCGTATAGACTTCCGCGCCGAACTGGCGGAGCTGCACCGCGCCCTGCTGCGCGATCACGATGCCGATCAGGAAGCTCATCAGCCCGATGATGCCGAGCGCGGTGACGCCCACCACCTCGAAGCGCTGCACCGTGGCGTTGAAGCGAAAGCGGGCCGGGTGGCGGATGACGTTGCCGAACGCGATCACCGTCGCGCCGAGGAAGCCGAGCAGGCCGAGCAACGTATTGCCCGCCGTCACCGTCGCCGTTCCGATCTCCCCCAGCACGCGGGTGAAGGGGCTGATGTGCACCGGGCGCATCGCCACCACCTGGTCGGCGCCCGTCACCTGCTCCATCAGGTGCCGCCGCTCCTCGCTCAGCCCCGTGATCTCAGCGCCCGTCTCATGCGCGAGGCGGTGGACGGTCCATGCGCCGATCGTGTCGAGCCGGCCCACTTCGGAAAGGTCGAGCCGCGCAAGCCCGCCGTGCGCTTCCTCCAGCGCGCGCAGGCGCTGCGGCAGATCGCCCAACGTGGCCAGCGTCAGATCGCCGGTGAAGCGCAGGGTGTCGCCATCCTCGCTGAAATCCGCCGCTGCGCTCATTGCCAGCTTCCTAGGTGGAAAAGGCCTGCAACGGCAAGCATTTCACGCCGCTCCCTCAAAGCGCGACATCCACCGCGTGGATCGCCAGCCCGACCATGCCGCCCACCAGGGTGCCGTTGATGCGGATGAACTGGAGATCCTTGCCCACCGCATTCTCCAGCCGCAGGGTGATGGTGCGCGCATCCCAGCCGTGCACCGTCTCGGAAACGAGCCGCACGATCGCGTCGCCGTAATCCGCCGCCATGCCCACCGCCGCGCGGCGGACGAAGCGGTTGAGCGTGCGCCGCAGCCGCACGTCCTGCTGAAGCGTCTCGCCGAGCTGGCTCATCGCCTCGCGGAACTTGCCGCCCAGCAGTGCCTCGGGATCGCGCGCGATCCGCAGCATCGCAGCCCTTGCCTGTTCCCACAGGCCGTTGATCCAATCCTGCATGGCGGGATTTTCCAGCAGCTCCAGCTTCATGGCCTCTACCCGCGCGATCATCGCGGGATCGTGCTGGAGATCCCGCGCCAGCGTCGCCAGCCCCTCCTCCGCCTTGCCGCGCAGGGGGTGGTCCGGATTCTCGGCCATGTCGGCCAGCATCTTGTCGAGGCCACCGATGATCTTGTTGGCGAGCGTCTCGTCCAGCCCGGTCCAGCGCAGGATCGATCCGGCGCGCTCGTGCACCATCGCCCGGACGATCGGATCATTTGCCTCCAGCACGCGCGCCGCCCAGCGGATGATGCCGTCGAGCACGGGAAGATGGCGATTCTCGCTGATCGCGGCGGCTAGCGCCCGGCCGAGCATCGGGGAGAGATCGATCGCGCGGACCTGCTGCACCATCGCGCCGCGCACCATGCCGCCCAGCCGCTCCTGATCGAGCGCCTGGAGCACCTCCACCGCCAGCCGCGAGAGGCCGCCGGCCAGCCGCGTCTCCCCGCCCACCGGATTGCTGAGCCAGCGCCCGGCCGCGGCGGCAAGGTCCATCCGCCGCATCCGCCGCGCGACCACGCCGGGGATCAGGAAATTGTCGCGCAGGAACAGGGCCAGCTGGTCCCCGATCCGGTCCTTGTTGCGCGGGATGATCGCGGTATGGGGAATGGGAAGGCCCAGCGGATGGCGGAACAGCGCCGTCACCGCGAACCAGTCGGCGAGGCCGCCGACCATCGCGGCCTCCGCAAAGGCGCGGACGAAGCCCCAAGCCGGATGCGCCGGCTGCATCGCGCGTGCGATCAGGAAAGTGGCGGCCATCGCCACCAGCATCGCGCTGGCGATCACCCGCATCCGCACCAGCCCCGCGGGGGCGCGTTCACTGGGCGGTCGCCGGCGGAGCATCAGGTCCATTGCCGGAACAATCCCCAAACGGCGGGTTTGTTCAAGTCGTTCGTTGGAAGCCGGCCTCCCGCATCCACCGCCGCTCCGCCGGAACGACGGCGGGAAACCGCCCGCGCTCTGCGATCATTCCGCAGGCTCGGTGCCGTCGCCTTCCTGCCCGATTCGCCGCTGCGGCGCCGGCAGCGGAGCCGTGGGGACATGATCGATCGCCGGCCGGCCGTCGTCTCCGGGGCGATAGGTGAGCAGGCGATGACCCAGCCATGGGCCGATCCGCCGCTCGATCCCGATCGCCAGGCTGAAGGCCGCGGGCACGATCAGCAGCGTCAGCAGCGTGGAGAGCGTCAGCCCCCCGATCACCACGATCCCCATCGGCGCGCGCCACGATGCGTCGCCCGACAGGGAAAGCGCGGTCGGCACCATGCCCGCCACCATCGCGACCGTGGTCATCACGATCGGCTGCGCGCGCTTGTGCCCGGCATCGAGGATCGCCTCCCGGATCGGCACGCCCTTCGCCATCTCCTCCAGCGCGAAGTCGATCAGCAGGATGGAGTTCTTGGCGACGATGCCCAGCAGCATCAGCAGCCCGATGAACACAGGCATGGACAGCGGGTTGCCCGTCACCAGCAAGGCGATCAGACCGCCCAGCGGCGCCAGCACCAGGGAGCCCATGTTGACCAGAGGCGGCAACAGCCGGCGATAGAGCAGGACCAGCACCGAGAAGACCAGGAACACGCCCGCCATCACCGCGAAGACGAAGTTGACCAGCATCTCCATCTGCCATTTCGCTTGGCCCACGCTCATCCGCTGCACGCCGATCGGCAGGCTTTTCATCGCCGGCAGCGCGTTGATCCGCTTCATCGCGTCGCTCAGCACCAGCCCCTGCGCCAGATCGGCGCCGATGGTGAGCTGGCGCTGCTGGTTCAGCCGGTTGATCTTGGTCGGGCCGGAGCCGAAGCCGATATCGGCCACCAGCGACAGCGGCACCGATCCGCCGCTCTGCGTCTGCACCGGCAGGTTCTGGATCGTCGACAGCTCCGTGCGCGCCGACTGGCCGAGCGCGACGCGGATCGGCACCTGACGGTCGGAAAGCGAGAATTTCGCACTGTTCTGATCGATGTCGCCGATCGTGGCGATGCGGATCGCATTGGAAAGCGCGCTTGTCGTCACGCCCAGGTTCGCCGCGAGATCGAGCCGCGGACGAATCACGATCTCCGGCCGGTTGAGATCACCCGCGATGCGCGGCGCGATCACACCCGGCACGTGCATCATCTGCGCCACGATCCCGTCCGCCGTCTTGCGCAGAAGCTCCGGATCGTCGCTGCCCAGCGTGATCGATACGTCGCGATTGTTGTCGCCCCAGCCGAATTGCGAGGAGAAGTTGACGCGCGCGTCCGGTATCTTTGCCAGCTCCGGCGCAAGGCGGCGCTCGAAATCCGTGGAAGGCATCGATTTATGCTCGCGGAACTGTGCGCTGATCCGCGAGGAGCCGACTTGCGTGCGGGTATAGACGCTCTGCACGTCGGGCTGCCTGCGCAGCAGCGCCACTACCTTCGCCACGGTCGCCTCGGTCTGCTCCAGCGTGGTGCCCGGCGGCATGGTGACGGTGACGACGGAACGCTCGTTGTCCGTCGCCGGCTGGAACTGCATCGGCAGCATGGCGAAGCACAGGATGGTGAGCAGGAAGGCCAGCCCGCCGATGCCGATCACCCAGATGCGGTGGTCGCGGAAATAGCCGGTGACACGCCGCATCCCGCCCGCCGCGCGGACCAGCGGCGCGGCGCCGGCGGAGAGCGTCCAGCGCAGAACCTTCATGTAAAGGTCCATCAACGGCCCCTCGCCATGCTCGGCATGGCCGAAGGAGCGCAGGAAATAGGCCGCGATCATCGGCGTGATAAGCCGCGCGACCGCAAGGCTCATCAGCACCGCCACCACCACGGTGAGGCCGAAATTCTTGAAGAACTGGCCGGAAATCCCCGGCATCAGCCCGACGGGCAGGAACACGGCGACGATCGCCATCGTCGTCGCCAGCACCGCCAGCCCGATCTCGTCCGCCGCGTCGATCGACGCCTGATAGGCCGTCTTCCCCATGCGCATGTGGCGGACGATATTCTCGATCTCCACGATCGCGTCGTCCACCAGCACGCCCGCCACGAGGCTGAGCGCCAGCATCGTCATGTCGTTGAGCGTGAAGCCCATCAGGTCCATGAACCAGAAGGCCGGGATGGCCGACAGCGGGATGGCCAGCGCGGAAATCACTGTCGCGCGCGCATCGCGCAGGAACAGGAAGACGATCAGCACCGCCAGCGCCGCGCCCTCGATCATCGCATGGATCGCGCTCTTATATTGCTCCAGCGCATATTTCGCCCCGTCGTAGCGAAGCTGGAAGTGGACCTGCGGGTTGCGCTTCTCCAGCGCCTCCAGCTTGGCCTTCGCCTCGCGGAAGACGGTGACGTCGGAATAGCCCTTGGCGCGCTTGAAATCGAAGCTCAGCACCGGCCGCCCATCCACCGTCGCGGAGGAGCGCTGCTCGGCATAGAGGTCGCGCACCGTCGCCACGTCGGACAGCTTCACCGTCCGTCCGTCGCCGACGGAAATCTGCGTCTGGCCAAGGTGATAGGCGTCCTGCGCATTGCCGAGGACGCGCAGCGACTGTTCGGTGCCCGCGATCTGCGAGCGCCCGCCGGCTGCGTTCAGGTTCACCTGCCGCAACTGCTGGTTGATCTGGCTGGCGGTGAGGCCGAAGGCGGCGAGCCGCGCGGGATCGAGGATCACGCGGATCTCGCGGTCGACGCCGCCGTTGCGCTCCACCTTCCCCATGCCGGGAACGGAGAGCAGCTCCTTCGCCACCGTATTGTCGATATACCAGGAAAGCTGTTCGATCGTCATGTCGGTGGCGATCGCGGAATAGCTGCCGACGTCGTTGTCGTTCGCCTTCACGCGGCTGATCTGCGGCTCCAGGATGCCTTCGGGCAGGTTGGAGCGGATCTGCGTGATCGCATCGCGCACCTCGTTCACGGCGCGGTCGATCGGCGTGCCGATGGCGAGCTGCACCACCGTGGTCGAATCGCCTTCGCTGACGTAGGAGTGGATTTCGTCGATCCCCTCCACCGCGCGCACGGCGGCCTCCACCCGCTGCGTCACCTGCGTCTCAAGCTCGGTCGGCGCGGCGCCGGGCTGGTTGATCTCCACCACCACGGCGGGGAAATCGATATCCGGCTCCTGGTTGATATCCATGCGGATGAAGCTGACGATGCCCGCCACCGTCAGCATCGCGAACAGCACGATCGCCGGAACCGGATTGCGGATCGACCAGGCGGAGATGTTGCGGAAGTTCATCGCGCGCTCAGCCCCCGGTCCTGTCGAGGATCGGCTTCACCTTCTGCCCCGGATTCAGGAAGGCGCCGGCGGAGCGCACCACGCGCTCCTTGCCCGTCAGGCCGTCCGCGATCGCGACCATGCGATCCGTGACGGTGCCGAGCCGCACGTCGCGGCGCACCACCTTGTCGCCGGGGCCGATGATATAGACGAAATTGCCGCGATCGTCGCTCATGATCGCCGATTGCGGAAGCTGCGGCTCGTTCCCCGTGCCGCCGACGAGGGTGACGGACGCGAATCCGCCCGGCCGCAGCGCCGGATCATAAGCGAGCTGGACGCGAACGATGCCCTGCCGCGTCCTGGGATCGATCACCGGCGCGACCTGCCACACCTTGCCCGAGAAAGTGCGCGTGTCGCCCACCGGCGTGACGGTGGCGCTGTCGCCCACGCGGACCTTCGCCAGATC